>CAYZND010000338.1:0-4241 GCA_964479495.1 uncultured Mesoterricola sp. | reverse complement strand
ACCCAGGTGTCCCCGCTCAGCTCCAGGAGGTTCACCTCGCCGAAGGTGGGCTCCAGGAAGATCTCGCCCGTGCCACGGTAGCGCGGCTTCACGGCGCTCTCCTTGGTGAGGGCCGACTTCAGGAAGCCGCCCACGGAAGGGAGCTGGGCTTCGATCTCGATGTTCCCCTTCATGTAGCGCAGGGCGCCGGCCTCGAGGACAACCTCTTCGTTGCGCAGGGTGATCTTGGGCATCCGCCAGAGGTCCGCCTGGATCACCTCGAAGGCCGTGCTTCCGCCCATCGATGGCGGTGCGGCGACGGGAGCGCTGGCCGGGACACCGGCGAAGAGGGCCGGGAAGGCCTGGCCGATGGGCGCCCAGGCCGCCATCCCCTCGCCCCAGCACAGCGTCTGGGCATTGACCCGGCCCTGCTGGATCATGCCGAGGATCTGGGCTTCCTGGAAGGGACCGGCCTGCTGGTTGTTCTCGAGCACGTAAAGGGGAGGAATCACGGGATGCTCCTGGATGGGGGAGCGCCGATTCTAGCATCGGTACCCGCTCCCACGGCAACGCAGGCCAAAAGGGTCCGATCTCAACACCGGAGTGCTTCCTGCCGAACAGACGGTGTGGCACTCGGTTTCCTGGGCACGCCCTCACCCCCTTCCCATGACGATCATGGAGGTGCCGATGTGGAGGATCGGAGCACTACCGTGGATCATCGCGACCCTGCTTCAGGGGCAGGCCATGCACATCGTCTACCCGAAGTTTTCCTCCGAGAAGGACACGCGCTACCTGGAGCAGGTCGAACTCCTCCAGACGGCGCTCGCCAAGACCCAGCGGGAATACGGCGAATTCACGCTGAGGCAGTCCACGGTGCTGATGAACGAGTTGAGACTTGTCCGCGAGGTCAAAAGAGGAGTGCACATCAACGTGATCTGGACGAGCACCAGCCCATCGCTGGAGAAGGAACTCCTCCCCATCCGGATCCCCATCTCCAAGGGCATCCTGGGCTACCGGATCTTCCTGATCATGCGTGAGAATGAACCGAAGTTCAGCACCGTGAGGACGCTTGAGGACTTGAGGCGCTTCCGGGTGGGGCAGGGCATGGACTGGGGGGACGTGAAGGTGTTCGAAGGGAACGGGCTCCCGGTGGAGACGGGGAGCGGCTACGAAGGGCTCTTCCGCATGCTGGCGGAAGGACGGTTCGACTATTTCTCGCGGGGCATCAACGAGGCCTTCAAGGAACTCGAGGCGCGGAAGGACGCGTTCCCGGAGATGGTCGTGGAGAAGGACTTGGCCCTGTACTACCCCTGGCCCTACTACTTCTTCGTATCGCCCAGGTCCCCCAGGATCGCCGAGCGCCTGGAGAAGGGGCTGAACCGGATGATCGCGGACGGATCCTTCACGGCCATCTTCCTGAAGTACAACAAGGCCAGCATCGACAAGGCTAGGCTGAGGAGCCGGAGGATCATCCGGTTGGTCAATCCCCTCCTGCCTCCGAAGACCCCACTGGACCGCAAGGAGCTCTGGTTCACGCCGTGAAGGCGCCTGGAGCATGAATCCGCCTCGGCCGCTCAGCGCCCCAGCGTCCTCCCGATGGCCGTGCAGATGCCGTCCAGCTCCTTCACGAGCTGGGTGAGCATCTCGGGGTAGAGGGCCTGGGGGCCGTCGCTGAGGGCCTCCTCGGGGCAGGTGTGGAACTCCACGATGCAGCCGTCGGCTCCTGCGGCCACGCCCGCGCGGGCCAGGGGGATCACCTTGTCCCGCACGCCGATGGCGTGGCTGGGGTCCACCACCACGGGCAGGTGGGTGAGCTGCTTCAGCACGGGCACGGCGCTCACGTCGAAGGTGTTCCGGGTGGCCGTCTCGAAGGTGCGGATGCCCCGCTCGCAGAGCATCACCTCGTAGTTGCCGCCGGACATGATGTACTCCGCGGCCATCAGCCACTCCTGGATGGTGGCGCTGATGCCGCGCTTGAGCAGCACGGGCTTGCGGATTTTCCCGAGCGCCGCCAGGAGCGCGAAGTTCTGCATGTTGCGCGCGCCCACCTGGAGCACATCCACGTAGTCGAGCATGAGGGGAATCTGGGAAGGGTCCATGACCTCGCTCACCACCGCGAGGCTGTTCGTTTCCGCCGCCTCCCGCATCCACTTCAGGCCTTCCTCGCCGTGGCCCTGGAAGGAGTAGGGTGAGGAGCGGGGCTTGAAGGCGCCGCCCCGCAGCACCGGGATGCCGGCCTCGCGCACCAGACGGGCCATCTCGTGGATGTGCTCCCGGCTCTCCACGGCGCAGGGACCGGCCATCATCACGACGGCGGAGCCCCCCAGGGTGGCGCGGCCCACTTTGATGAGGGTCGGGTGGGGATGGAAGGAGCGGCTGGCCAGCTTGTAGGGTTCGTCCAGCGCCAAAGCCTTCTTCACGCCCGGCAGGTGCGCGATCTCCTGCTTGAGGGCCTTGGTCAAGGGCTCCACCAGGCCAATGGCCCGGGAGCCCTCGCGGTCGGAGCGGTGCAGGGTGAAGCCGAGCTCCGTGAGACGGGCTTCCAGGGCCTCGATCACGTCGGATGTCGCTTTGGGGTCGAGGATGAGAAGCATGTCGGGGGGGTCCCTCCGGTCAACCCTGTGATTGTAGTGCAAGCGCGCCGAGGGCCTCCCGGAAGGGCTCCAGGAATCGTCGGGCCGCCGCCGCAGGATCGCCTGCGCCTTCAAGGGCCCGCAGCAGGGCGCTGCCGATGATGACGCCGTCGCAGGCTTCGGCCACCTCCCGCGCCTGTTCCGGCGTGGAGACACCGAAGCCCGCCAGCAGCGGCACATCCGTGGCGGCCTTGGTCCGCAGCAGGAAGGGCAGGGTGTAGTCCGCCAGGGCGGAGCGGGTTCCGGTGACGCCGAAGACGGAGACACCGTAGAGGAAGGGTGGATCCTGGCGGACCAGCTCCTGGAGTCGGGTCGCCGGGGTGTTGGGCGCAACCAGCTGGACCAGGGGCGGGGCGCCGGGCAGCAGGTAGCGGCTCTCGGGGGGGAGGTCCGGAATGATGCAGCCGGTGATGCCCGCCTCCCGGGAGCGGCGCGCGAAGGCCTCGGGCCCCATCCGCAGCAATGGGTTGAGGCTGGACATGAGCAGCAGGGGCGTGGACCGGCGGGCCGTGAAGGCCTTGGCGAGGGCCAGGGCCTTGGGCAGGGTCATGCCCTGGGCCAGGGCGCGGCTGGCGGCGGCCTGGATCACCGGGCCATCCATGAGGGGGTCCGAGAAGGGGATGCCCAGCTCGATGGCATCGGCGCCCGCGTCCGCCAGGGCCTCCAGCACGGCCAGGGTCCTGTCTTCCGAGGGAAATCCCGCGCAGACGTAGGGCACCAGGAGCTTGCGGCCCTCCGCAATGCGCTGCCTCAGGTGTTGGTGGAGGTTCATGATCGGCTCCTTCCCGTGCGCAGCAGGTATTCGTCCAGGTCCTTGTCGCCACGCCCCGAGAGGCACACGACGAGGCGGGTGTCGGGGGCGAAGGTGCCCCGGTTCCGGATCACCTGGGCCAGGGCGCGGGAACTCTCGAAGGCGGGGATGATGCCCTCCAGCTTCGACAGCAGGGCGAAGGCCTCGAGGGCCTCGGCGTCCGTGGCGCTCTCGTAGCGCACACGGCCCGTGTCCTTCAGGTAGGCATGCTCGGGACCCACGCCGGGGTAGTCGAGGCCCGCGGAAACGCTGTGGGCCTCCTGGATCTGGCCGTCGGCGTCCTGGAGCAGGTAGCTCATGGCGCCGTGCAGGACCCCGGGGGAGCCGAGCGTCAGCGTGGCGGCATGGCGTCCGTCCAGGCCCTCGCCCGCGGCCTCCACGCCCACCAGCGCCACGCCCTCGTCCTCCACGAAGGGGTGGAACATGCCCATGGCGTTGGAGCCGCCGCCCACGCAGGCCACCACGAGGTCAGGCAGGCGGCCGAAGGCCTCCCGGCACTGGCGCCGGGTCTCGCGGCCGATCATGGACTGGAAGTCCCGCACCATGCGGGGGTAGGGGTGGGGGCCCACCACGCTGCCGATGAGGTAGTAGGTGTCCTGCACGTTCGCGACCCAGTCGCGGATGGCCTCGTTGGTGGCGTCCTTGAGGGTCCGCGTGCCGCTGGTGGCGGGGATGACCCGCGCGCCCATGAGCTCCATGCGCTGGACGTTCATGTGCTGGCGGCGGATGTCCTCCTCCCCCATGTGGACCTCGCAGCGCATGCCAAGGCGCGCGGCCGCCGCCGCCGTGGCCACGCCGTGCTGGCCCGCGCCGGTCTC
>CAYZND010000337.1:2937-4242 GCA_964479495.1 uncultured Mesoterricola sp. | reverse complement strand
ATCTCCTGGAGGGCACGCTTCCAGGGTTTCGGCTCGATGCTTATCTCGACCTTCATGCGCTTGAAGGCGGCGTCGAGCAGGGCCGGGTAGATGCCCTCGGCCTTGCCCCCCTTGCCATACATGAACGGCGAGTTGGCTTCGTCCACGTTGATCAGGATCTTGTCGGCGGAGAAGGCGAAGGTGGAGAGGGTGGTGAACACGAGGGCGGCGCACAGGCGTTTCAGGTTCATGGGATCTCCTTCAGTGCGTAAGGAAGGGCAGGGGGAACGACTCGGGACGCGGAAGGATCCAGACCGGACGATCCCGGGCCGAACCACTCATGGCCGTGTTCACCGTCCGAATCCCGTGTGCGCCGAAGACCCGCAGTACTGTGCAATCAATGGGTGTATTCACGGATTTCACTCATGTTGTGCGAGGCTAAACCATACCCGACCCTTGGACTCCGGAAGGGTCTTGCGCGGCGTGTGAACCAATATGAATCTCGAACCCGGAGGCGCAAGTCCGAAACGTTGAAATTCTCACATCAGGGGGTCCGGACCTCCTCCAAGCTGCGCAGGCGCCAATCCCCTTTGATCCGTTCCCACCGGAGCTGGAACAGGCGGCGGGAGGCATCCTGGGGCAGGAGGCCCGACCCGGACCGGCTCGTGAGGAGCAGCTCCACGGCCTGCTGACCCTGGGAGCCCTTCGCCTCGATGCGGCTGGAGAGGACGGTGATCCCGATCTTCTCCTGTTTCAGAAGGCCCAGCAGGTAGAGCTTGGCTTCGTCCCGGCCCATCCCTTCGGGGCCGGCAAAGGAGGGACTCAGGGGTTCCACGGCCGAGCTCACATCCGACACCTCGATGGCCTTCACGCAGCCGTCGAAGGCTTTCTGGATCTGAGCTTCCGGGCTCTCCGACCGGCAGGCTGCCAACGATGCGATGACGATCGGGATGGCCCAGCAAGGTCTCATGCTTCTCTGTCGTCACCCCGTTTCCGGGCTTGAATTTCCTTCCGGATGATCCGGTTGCACGATTCGCAGATGCCATGGGAGGTCTGGGTGCTCAGCCGACGTTTCAGGAAGTCCTCGATGGGGATCCACTCGTCGTTCAGGTTGACCCGGTGGCACCAGGCGCAGAGCCGCAGGAAGCTTTCCAGGTAGTACAGCCGGTCGATGATCCTATTGGACATGACCACGGTCGGGATAGCGACCGCCAGGACCACGAGGGTCTCCAGGATCGGGTCCTCCCAGTCCATGGAGGCACGCCGGTCGATCAGGATGGGGATGAGGCTGGCGATCCAGACCGTGACCAGGAGGATCGCGAATGC
>CAYZND010000337.1:0-2837 GCA_964479495.1 uncultured Mesoterricola sp. | reverse complement strand
CCACGGTCCTGGAAGGAGGCGGAAGGGATGAGAAGAACGCTGGATGATCATACGCGCTCTGATGAGTCACAGAGCGTTTCGTGACGAGGCTTCACCGGCGAGGGACTCAGTCGCCTGCTGACGCAAGGCTGTCCATGTGGACTCAAGCCAGGCCGTGCTCCCGGTAGAGGGTCGGGTAGCTGCGTTGCTCGGCCCGTTCCGGGCCCACCCCCAGCTCGGACATGCCGCGCTGGATGGCGGCCTCGTTGCCCTCCAGCTCCAGGAAACAACCGAAAGGCGTCTCGTCCAGGCAGGCCACGAGGTCCTCGCGCTTCCAGAGGGCCCGCACCTTCTCCATGGACAGGACCGGGACATAGCCCAGGGCGCGCAGGATGCCTTCCATGGCTTCGGCGTCGGCCAGGGCCGTCTCGCGCTCGGGGCGTACCTTGAGCATGGGATCCTCGCGCTTGGGGCCCTTCCAGGTGAGGACGGCGCTCCCGGCGTAGCGCCTCAGCCGCAGCGCGCACCCCTGGTCCAGCAGCTCGGTGCCACGGTCCCAGAGCACGCTGCGCTCGGACTGAGCCGGGATGGCCAGTCGATAGCCCAAGCTCTCCAAGCGCGGCCCCCAGCCCTCCGTGGTGGGGATCCGCAGCTTGACTTCGGTTTCGACGGGGTCCTCATGATTCATGTCAAGCTCCGGCGGTTTGAAGGCATCATGGGCGTGGAGGTCGGTCCGCGGTGATCCCTAAAAGGTACCTCATCGCCACGCTGTTCATCGCGGCAATGCTCGTGATCCTGGCGGTGGTCCAGGCGCCCAGGAGCACCAAGCAGGGCGGGGTGGTCACCGACTCCCCCATCGCCCTCACCATGGAGTCCTTCGAGACCCTGGCGCAGTTCGAGCTCCAGGAAGGCTGGGCACCCCGTTTCGAAGAGGCCCTGGACCCGGATCAGCCGGACCCCTGGCCCTTCCCCGGAGGGTTCAACACGCCCTGGGAACAGGCCTCGCCGTATCTTCGGGATCAGGGGTTGGCCCTCAATGGCCCCGGTGACAAGAGCGAGGTCGTGCTCTGGCGGGGCCTTGAGTGGCGCCGGTACCGCTTCGACGCTCCGCTTTGCTCGGCCCGGTTGGATCCGGATCGATGGAAGTACCTGCTGGTGACCCTCCGCATCGGCCCCTCGACCTTCGAGACCCGCCTGCTGGAGGTGCCGGAAGGACGGGTGCTCTGGGCCACGGACAGCGGCCCCTGGAGCCGGTTCAGCTGGGACGGTCGCGCGGTCATCCTGGGGCTCCAGACGCCCATCAAGGACGCTCTGCTCCTCGCCACCCGACCGGTGGAGAAAGAGCTGAAGGAGTCCACGCTGGCCCCCTGGGATGAGAAAGGTCTTCCCGCACCGCCCAAGAACTGGGCCACCAAGACGGAGAACCTCTGGGACGACGGCCAGGACCTTCCGGGTCAGCGGCTTCTGGTGCCCTGGCAGCCCAGCGCCAAACTGTGGTTCCCAACCCGGGACCGCCTGTGGATCTCCGATGCCGCTGGGTGGACGCTGTGGGGCCTCGAAGGCGACACGTGGCATCGGCTGGACGCCGGAGCGGGCGTGCTCCAGGCCCATCCACCCTTGGCCATGGGCCGTGTGAGCCTCGACGAGGCTGGCCTGGTGACCCGTCATCTGTCACCGCTGGATGCCTCAAGCTGGGAGGCGGTGTCCCCTGGCTCGGAGCCTTGGCCCGCCTATGATCCGGCCTGGTTCTGGCACAAGACCGGAGCCATCGATGCGTGGGATCGGCGATGGGGGCCGGAGCTGCCCGAGCTGCCGCCGGAGCGGCAGCGGGATGCGCTGGCGCGGGCCTATCGCTCCGAGTGGCGCGTGTCACTGGGCCTGCGTGCTTCGGTGCGGGGCTGGCTGCCCACGGGGCCGGAGGTCGCCATGCAGGAGGCCCAGTCCGCGGCCTGGGTGTGGGTGGGAAACCGCGTGCTGCTGGTTCGTCTGCGCTCGGTGGATCGCTTGCGGCGCATCAAGTCGCTGCTCAAGGGGACGTGATAACCGGGCCTATTTAAAACAGATCCTCCGTTCTGCCGATTTCTGTTAGCGTAGGCGCAGCCATCTCCTTGCACCCTGGCATCCCGAGGTTCCTTATGCCCCGCCTCCTCCTCGTGGACGACAATCCCAGCATCCACAAGATTGCAGAGACCCTCCTGGCAACCACGCCCATCGAGCTGGTGTGTGTGGACTCTGCCGCGGCGGCGCTGGACAAGGTGAACCGGGGAGAGCACTTCGATGTGGCCTTGGTGGACACCTCCATGGCCGGGATGGATGGCTGGGGTCTGCTGGAGAGGCTCCGCCAGATACCGGCCACGGCCCGCATGCCCATCGCGATGATGGCCGGCGTGCTGGACACCGTCGATCCCGAACGCATCCAGAACGCGCCCATCCAGGGCTTCCTCAAGAAGCCCGTCGAGCTGCGGGAACTCGGCGACCGGGTCACCAAGCTCATGGAAACTCCCGTGCCGCTGCCGGCCGTACTGCAGCCAGTCGCACCGCAACCGGTCGCACCTGAGTTGGCCACGCCTGAGCCGGCCGCGCCTGCGCTGGTTGCTTCTGAGCTTCAGGAGCCTGTGCCGGCGGCTCCTGAGTTCGCTCAGCCGCCGCTTCCTCCCGTGCCCAAAGCGATCTCCCCCTTCGCCACGATGCCCGCCGTGCGCATCGACGAGCTCCCGGAATACCGCAAGCGGGAGGAGGAACCCGAGTCCTTCGAAGATGTGCTCGAACTCACGGAAGAGGATCTCTATCCGGAAGCGGAGCCGGTGGTGACGCCGGTCGCGGAAGAGAGCCTGGACCTGGAAGAGCTGGATCTGGAC
>CAYZND010000336.1:2984-4259 GCA_964479495.1 uncultured Mesoterricola sp. | reverse complement strand
TATCGGTGGTGTCCGATGCCGATGGCCTCCAGGGCCTCGGCGGCGGCTTCAAGCCAGGGGATGATCTGCTCCGGGCTGGCGGAATAGGCGTTCAAGGGCGCCTCGGGCAGCGGCAGCCCCACATGCTTCTCGAAGACGCGGGCGCCCTTGGCGAGGGCCATCTGCACGAACCGCAGGTTGCCCGGGGCCTCGTGGGTGGAGAAGCCGATGCGGTGCTGGGGGTAGCGTGTTCGCAGGAAGTCCAGCTGGCCCAGCTGGAGGTGCGCGGCGGGGGTCGGGTACTCGCCGATGCAGTGCATCAGGGTGAGGGGCCGCTCCCGGTGGTCGAAGAAGCTCACCACCTGGTCCAGCACGTCGAGGGGCACACCCGCCGTGGAGGCGATGAGGGGCAGGCGCGAGGCCGCGATGCGCTCCATAAGGGGCCAGTCGCCGAAGGAGCAGCTGGCGATCTTGAGATACCGGAAGCCATGGGCTTCCACCCGGTCCACGGAGACTTCGTCGAAGGGCGTGCAGACGGGGATGAAGCCCTGGGCATCCATCTCCTGGCGAAGGCTCAGGAACTGTTCCTCCGTGAGCCGCGTCTCCTGGAACCGCTTCACGTATTTCAGGTCCATCCGCGTCTGGAAGTCGGGATGGATGAAAGTGTCCAGGTCCCGGTACTGGAGCTTGAAGGCGAAGTCGAAGCGGTCCCGGAAGGGGGCCACGGCCGGCCCGAAGGCCCGCAGGATCCGGAGGCCGTGCTCCACGCGGCCCATGTGGTTGTTGGCCATCTCGAAGACGATGAGGGGCTTGGCATCATGTGTCGTCATGGCGTTTCGCTTTCGGCAGGCAAAGAAGACGATAGCATTTCCAGAATGGGAGCCCCATGAACCTGCCTCGACCGTTTCCAGAGCCCCGCTGCCCCGATGACGAAACCCTTGCGAAGCTCTCGGAACGAGCCCGTTCCATCCGGCTGGTGCTCACGGATGTGGATGGCGTGCTGACCAGCAGCCATCTCTTTTACGGGCATGAGGGGATCCATCTCCGGGCCTTCAGCACCCGGGACGGGGCTGGCATCAACTGGCTCACGCAGACCGGGATTCCGGTGGGCTTCGTCTCCGCCTTGGAAGCTCCGTCCACACGCCAGCGAGCCCGGGACCTGAAGGTGGAGGAGCTGCATCTGGGGCCAGGAGACAAGCTTCCGGTGGTGGAGGAGATCCTCGCCCGCCGGGGACTGACTGCCGATCAGGTGGCGTATCTCGGGGACGACCTGCACGACAGGCCAGTGCTCAACCG
>CAYZND010000336.1:1633-2974 GCA_964479495.1 uncultured Mesoterricola sp. | reverse complement strand
TATTCGTCGGCAGCGTCAGATGTGTATAAGAGACAGGCTCTCAGCCTGTCCGAACGACGCAGCCTGGGAGGTCCAGCAGGGCTGCCACTGGGTCGTTCCCCGATCCGGGGGCGAAGGCGTCTTCCGCGCGGTGGCGGAGCTGATCCTCCGGTCCCAGGGGCAGTGGGATGCGATCGTCTCCAGGTATGCGTGAGCTTCCGAATCCGGGCATTCCCGATCCGTCAGGGAGCCGGAGCCCCCTGAAACCGGGACGATTGCTCCCAGGTCAACCGCTCCTTGGGCAGGTCGAGCTCCAGGCGCTTGGCCGCGGCATACAGGGCCGGTCGCGTGAGGCCCAGGGCGGCTGCGGCCTGGGACACCTGGAAGCCGGTCCCCCGGAGTGTGGCGAGGAGGAGGTCCCGCTGGAAGTCCTGGGTGGCCTCCTCCCAGGTGCGCTGGGGAGTTTTTTCGCGTGTCAGCTCAGGGAAATGGGAAGCCTTGAGGGGACCTTCGGTCCGCCGCAGCAGCGCACGCTCGAGGGCATGGCGCAGCTCCCGGACATTGCCATGCCAGGGATGCCGGGCGAGGGCTTCCGGGAGACCGGGGGCCAGATCGGGGCACGCGAGCCCGGTCTCCTGGGCGACGCGAGCCAGGAGCCTCGGAACCAGGAAGGGGAACTCGTGTCGGCGCTCCCGCAGCGGGGGCACGTCGAGAACCACGCCCTTCAGCCGGTAGTGGAGGTCCCTCCGGAAGCCCCCGCTGGCGACCATGTGATCCAGGGGGCGATGGGTGGCTGCCACGAAGCGTACGTCCACCTTGTGGCTCCGATCGCCGCCCACCCGCCGGACTTCCTTCTCCTGCAGCACGCGGAGGAACAGGGACTGGAGCTTGGGGGAGAGGTCCGCCACTTCGTCGATGAAGAGCGTCCCCCCCTCCGCCAGCTCGATGGCGCCCCGGCGATCCCGGTCTGCGCCCGTGAAGGCCCCTTTGGTGTGGCCGAAGAGCTCGGACTCCATCAGGTTCTCGGCAAAGTCCGAGCAGTTGATGGGGATGAAGGGACCCTTGCGCTTCGAGCGGAGGTGGATCTCCCGTGCGACCAGCTCCTTGCCGGAACCGGTGGGACCGAGGATGAGCACCGGAAGCAGGGAAGGCGCGACGCGGTCCAGGTCTCCCAGGAGCGTCGCCATGGGTTCTGATCCGTCCGCCAGCAAGGTTCCCTTTTCCGGCGGCGGGAGCGGAACCGGTGGCGAGTGCAGTCGGGCCACCCAGGGGGCGACCATGGCGAGATCCGGTCGCACCCCGACGGTGTCATGGGCCTCCAGCACCGTCAGCAGGGAACCGACCCTGGATCCTTCCCAGTGG
>CAYZND010000336.1:0-1623 GCA_964479495.1 uncultured Mesoterricola sp. | reverse complement strand
TCCCAGTGGAGCGCGGATCCCCGCCAGATCCGACCTGCCACCTCCAACGGGCCGAGCGTGTCGGTGGCGCGAAGTGCGCTGAACAGGGAATCCGGAGGCAAGCAACCCCGTCCCATGCGCGCCTCTCCCGCCTCCTCGATCCAGGCGATCCAGGTGGGGGCTGGGCAGCGATCCAACCATCGGCCGATCACCTCGCGCGGCTCCAGTTCGGCGGTTACCCTGCCTGCAGACCAGAGGGCGTCGAGGCGCTCCTGATGCATGGCCGACTGGCTGCGTCCGACGAGGGTTCCCAGGACCAGGAGGATCTGGGCGGTGCGCTGGGCGGGAAAGGCTTCCAGGGCCCGCAACCCTGTTTCCAGCCGCAGCGGCTGATCCAGGCACCCCTCCCAGGCGTTCCAGTATTGGTCGAATGCACCTGCACCGGTCGTGAGGCGATGGAACTCCCAGGCCAGGGCGAGCCGGGAATCCGCCTGGGGTGCCGGCGATGGACTCCGACCGGCGGCCTCGGCGGTGATTTCGATCCCTTGCAGCCAATCCAGCCGGTTCGCCAGGAGCGCCTCCTGGATCAGCAGCGTTCGCATTGCCGGATCGTCTGGGCGGCTCTTGGCTTCTGCGAGAAGCAAGTCGACCGCCGAGGCGCGATCTCCCAGCGCCATCCGCCACTCTGCTTCCTCTGGGATCGAAAAAGGCTGCTCGGGCAGGTTTCGATCCCTCCGCCACCGGGCAGCCTCCGGGAGGAGCCCGAGCCGACAAGCGGCCAATGCCGCCCGGGAGGCTGCGCGTCCAGCTTCCTCGAGACGCTTCGTGCGGAGGAAGTGGGCATGAGCCCAGCGGAAGGCCCAGAGGGCATCCTCGTTCCGGCCTTCGGTCAGGGCTTGGAGGCCTGCATCCAGCCAGCTCTGCGGCGCGAGGCAGATCGTCCGTGGAACCGGATCCAACCCGGATCCCGTGAACCTGCCGGGATCTGCGTGGGCGTGGGGGTTCGATGCCAGCCCGGCGAGGGAGGAGGCGCTGATCCCTTGACCCCTCCCCCAGGCGCGCAGCCGGGGATCGAACATCCAGGCCTCCTGATCGAGCTGAATCAGCCAGCGGGCGGCCTGCGGGTCCGCAAGGCCCTGGGGACGCTCCTGGAGGAGAAGGGGGGCCAGCTTCCCTCTTCCCGCAGGATCGAGCAGCGACCAGTCGAGATCCTCCGGAGGTTCCAGTCCCGGGACGAGGGTCCCTGTGGAATCGGTCTGGCTGAGCAGGCATTCCCACCAACCCGCCGGCAGCGTTCGCATCGAGGCTGGAATCAGGGGCGTCAGGAATGGCGGAAGGTGGATCGCTCCGGCGAGATCCACCGCACCGAGGAGGGGGATCCATCGACAGCGGGTCTCGACATCGAGCAGGACCCCGCCGAACTCCATCCAGGGCTCGGCCTGGCCGGTTCTCAGAGCCTCCCAGCAGGCCGCCAGGAGGTCCGACTCACCCCGGCGCCGACAGCTCGGGTCGGCCTGGGGCGTGCCGTGGCGCAGCAGGGCGATCCACTCCGGTGGGGGCACGGGACGATACGACACCTCTGTCCATGTTGGCCGGGGACCTTCCGCGGGACGCGCGCTCCACGTTGCGTCCGGCCAGCGTCCT
>CAYZND010000335.1:0-4260 GCA_964479495.1 uncultured Mesoterricola sp. | reverse complement strand
GCCCGGGGCGGCGTGCGCGTGGGGATGGGCGCGGTGCTGGGCACCCTGGTGGGCGACTTCCTCTACATGCTTGCCGCGGTGCTGGGGCTGGCGGCCGTGCTGGCGGCCTATCCCGTCGCCTTCTCCGCCATGCGTGGGTTCGGCATCGCCTACCTCGTCTGGATGGGCCTGTCGCTGCTCCGGACCCCTGTCAAGGAGGGCGACGGGGAAGGGGACCCGGAAGGCGCCTGGGTCCACTTCCGACGCGCCTTCGGGGTGTCCCTCACCAACCCGAAGGTGATCATGTTCTTCATGGCCTTCTTCCCGGTGTTCCTGAAGGCCGATGCCCGGCCGCTGACCCTCGGGCTGATGATGGTGCACGTGACGGTGCTGAGTTTCCTCTATCAGGCGGGCCTTGTGTTGGCGGGGAACGCCGTGGCGCGTCGCCTCTCCCGCATTCCTGCCGTGCGCGTGCTGGCCCACCGGCTGGCCGGCGTTGCGCTCATCGGCTTTGGCCTTCGGCTGGCGCTCGATGACCGTTAGCCCTGTGGATCGCCCTCCCTGCGGCCTCGTGACCCGTCTCCAGTTCGCAGCCAACGGTCGATGGGAGGAGGCCTTCCGCCTTGAACCATCCGGCGCTGGCGACGTGGAGGCCTGGCTGATGGGGGCTCCCGAGGACGTGGCGCTGGAGTGTTTCTTCGGTGCCCAGAACGGTCCCGTCCAGTTCGTCGGAGTCCGCCTCGCTCGCCTGGATCCGGCTTCCCGCAGGGAGGCGATCCGGCGCCTGGCCGCACGCTACCTGGATGGACCCATGTCGCTTCACGCGGCGCGAAACGTGCTCCAGTCGTGCCTGGGCGGGGCACCCCTCTGGTCCACCCGACCGGACTTCCTGGAGCTGGGGATGCTCGATGCCTGGAGTTCGTACGGCCGGCTCCGGTTCTGGACAGCGGGAGCCGCGCTTCCCCCGGCGGCGGCCCTGCGGCGCGCCGTCGAGGGACAGCCGCGGTTCCACGGCTTCACGGATCTCCCCCTCGCCATCGAGGCCGGGGTCCTGGGACCGTTGCCCCAGTGGCGCGGCATCGTCGTGTCCGAGCCCCACGCGCAGGGCTGGCTTGCGGATTTCCAGAGGGCAGGTTCCGTTGCGGAGGCGTTGGCCTTGAGCGGAGGCTGATCCAGCCACGTGCCCGCAGGGAGGTGCCGAACCGCGCTGTTAGCCCTTGAACTTCAGCAGCGCGTAGCTCTTCTTCCCCGACCGCAGCACCAGCACGGTCTCGCTGGCCAGAGCCTCGGGGGTGAGGCGCAGGTCCGGGTTGTCCACGCGGCGGTTGTTCACGTAGGCGCCACCCTGTGTGAGGGTGCGCCGGGCCTCGCCCTTGCTCTTGGCGAGGCCGGACTCCACCAGGGCGTCCGCGATGGGCAGGCCTTCGCCCGCGAGGCGGTCCCGGGACAGCTCGGAGCTGGGCACGTCCGCGAAGATCTCCCCCAGCTCGGCGTCATTGAGGTTCACGATCTCCGCGCCGAAGAGGACGGCGGTGGCACGCTGGGCGGAGGCCAGGCCCTCCTCGCCGTGGACGAGGCGGGTCAGCTCGGAGGCCATGCGCTTCTGGGCTTCGCGCTTGCCAGGGTCGGCAGCGTGCTGCACCTCGATGGCCTCGATCTCCTCCCGCTCCAGGTCCGTGAGGTAGCGCAGGCACTTGCCCACGTCGGCGTCCGCGAGGTTGATCCAGTACTGGTAGAACTGGTACGGGCTTGTCTTGGCGGGATCGAGCCAGAGGGCGCCGCTCTCGGTCTTGCCCATCTTGGTGCCGTCGCTCTTGGTGAGCAGGGGGCAGGTCATGCCGTAGAGCTGTGCGCCGCGCATCCGCCGGGCCAGGTCGATGCCCGCGGTGATGTTGCCCCACTGATCGCTGCCGCCCGCCTGGATCTCGCAGCCGTAGGTGTCGTACAGGTGCACGAAGTCGTACGCCTGGAGCAGCATGTAGCTGAACTCCGTGTAGCTCAGGCCGCTGTCCGTGCGCTCCAGGCGGTTCTTCACGGACTCCTTGCCCAGCATGACGTTCACGGGGAAGTGCTTGCCCACGTCGCGCAGGAACTCCAGGTAGCTGAAGCGCCCCATCCAGTCGAAGTTGTTCACCATGAGGGCGGAGGTGGGGCCGGTGCCGAAGTCCAGGAAGTGGGCGAGCTGGCGCTTCATGGCCTCCACGTTGCCCTGCAGCACGTCCACGGAGAGCAGGTTGCGCTCGGCGCTCTTGCCGCTGGGGTCACCGATCATGCCCGTGGCGCCGCCCACCAGGGCGATGGGGCGGTGGCCGGCCTTCTGGAAGCGCCGCAGTGTCATGACCTGGAGCAGATGGCCCACGTGCAGGCTGTCCGCGGTGGGATCGAAGCCGATATAGACCGTCCGGGGCTTCTCCATGAGCCAGGGCACGAGGTGCTTGTCGTCGGTGCTTTGGTGGAGGAGGCCACGCCAGGCCAGCTCGGCGAAAATGTCCTTCATGGGATGCTCCAGGGCCCGGCCCCCACATGGGGAACGCGGTCCGCATCCAGTCTACTGGCTCTTCGGGAGGCCGTCAGGCCTTGGCTTCCTCCAGCTTCATGGTGTGGGCCTGCACCTGCCGGGTGCGGGTGATGTCCGTGACGAGGGCGAAGTAGCCCACCCGTTCCCCCAGGGGGCTCTCGTAGCGGTACTCGCTGGCGTTGAACAGGCAGCTCGTGTGGGTCCCGTCGGGGCGCTTGATGCGGAATTCCACGATGGGGCGCTCGTTGGCAAGGAAGGCTTCGAACTGCGCCTTGAAGAGCTGGGTCCCCAGGATGCGCTCCTTGGTCGTCCCGAACAGGGCGCAGAGGGCGTCGTTGGCGAAGAGGATGTTGAACTCCTGGTCCACGACGCACATGCCCGCCGAAGTGCTGGTGAAGAGCGCCTTCAGCCGGCCATCGTTCTCGGCCACGGTGTTCGCCATGTAGAAGTGGCAGTTCTCCGCCTTGTTGAGGCCATTGTGGATGGCGATGGCCATGTTCTCGCAGCTGCCGTAGCCGCACGAGTCGCAGTTGAACAGGTCCCGGTCGAAGCGCTTGCCCATGTCCCGGTAGATCTGCTTCAGGCGGTTCTCCGGGGGGACATCGAGCCGGTTGTTGGCGCTGTGGTTGCGGTACTTGCGCTCGTAGAGCCCCTCCTTCCAGAAGAGGGAGAGGGTGGC
Source organism: uncultured Mesoterricola sp. (assembly GCA_964479495.1). Classification (GTDB taxonomy): domain Bacteria; phylum Acidobacteriota; class Holophagae; order Holophagales; family Holophagaceae; genus UBA1801. The sequence goes on along the minus strand of CAYZND010000335.1, from coordinate 1,084 downwards.
GTCGAGGTGGGCGCGGTAGTCTCCGTCCGCCTCGAGGGAGGCCTGCTTCTGGTGCTCCTCCATCAGCTCACGGAAGCGCTTCTCCAGGCGTCCTTCCACGAGGTCCCGGCTCGTCTTGACGGGGGCTTCGGAGAGCGGCCCGCCGTTGCAGCCGTGTTCGCAGTTGAGGCAGTCGATCAGGAGCGGCGCGGTGCCGTTCTCCAGGGCTTCCGGCAGGTTCGTGAGGTATTCGTACACGCCGTGGCCTTCGATCCGTCGCGTGCGGTCTCTCACCTCCGGCATCCGGCGCTCGAGGGTGCGCAGCAGGCCGCCCGGCGTGGAGAAGAGCACGGCCCGCTCGGGGGAGGGATTGGTGTAGTCGACGGGGGCGAAGTCCGCCAGGCGGAGCCTGCTGGCCTCCAGGTAGGACTTGATGGAGCGGAAGGAGACGCTGTAGTCCCCGAGCTTCGTGGCCAGGAACTCGCGCTTCTTGGCCATGCATGGCGTGATCACGACGATCTGGTGATCGGCGTACTGGGGGAAGTACTCGCGGATCATCTTCATGGTGTGGACGAGGGGGCTGTCCACCGGGGCCAGATGAGGGATGAGATCGGGCAGGTAGAGCTCGATGAAGGAGACGATGGCGGGGCACGGCTGGGCGATGAGGCAGCCCCCCGGGTGGGTCTCGAGGTACTCCGCATAGGACCGCGCGGCCAACTCCGCGCCGAAGCTGGCATCGAACACCGCCTCCACGCCGCAGGCTTCGACCAGCCAGCCGTTCAGGCGGAGGTGATCCTCGCCGAAGTTCACGACGACGGAGGGGGCGACCACCGCCACGGTCTTCTTGTCCGCCACCATGCTGTGGTGGATGAAGGCGTCCAGGTCGTCCACATGGCAGCGCGCCTCGTGGGTGCAGCGCCGGATGCAGGCCCCGCAGCCGATGCAGAGATCGTGGTCGATCTCGATGACGTTGCCGGTGCCGTTGTTGCAGAACTTGACCGGGCAGACGTGGATGCACGCGTGGCAGTTGATGCACTTCTTCGTGTCGATGTCGACGAGTGGCTGCAGGCGTTCTCGTTTCTTGGCGATGACCGTGCTCACGGGC
>CAYZND010000334.1:0-4262 GCA_964479495.1 uncultured Mesoterricola sp. | reverse complement strand
CTCGGCATAAAAGGAGAGGGTCACGTTCTCCGGTCGCACGCCCACGCGGACGGCCGAGCCCGGCGCCTCCTCGCCGAGGGCTTCCACCAGGCTGGTCCCCACCGCCGCCGTGAACACGCCCTGGGCGCTCTCGGTGACCACTCCGTCGAGCACCGTCTCCATGCCCACGAAGGCGGCCACGAACTCGTCCACCGGGTGGTTGATGACCTCCGCCACCCCGCCGGTCTGGACGATCCGTCCCCTGTGCATGACCGCCAGGATGTCCGCCAGACGCATGGCCTCCATCTGGTCGTGGGTGGCCAGCACGGCGGTGGTCCCCGTTGCCCGCAGCACCGCCGCGAGGTTGTCGATGAGGGCCTCCCGCGTGGGGGGGTCCAGGGCGGAGAAGGGCTCATCCAGGAAGAGGACCTCGGGCCGCAGGGCGAAGGCCCGGGCGAGGCTGGTGCGCTGGGCCTCGCCCCCGGAGAGACGGCGGGCCGAGCGGTCCAGCAGGTGGGCGATGCCGAACCGCTCCGCCGCTTCCGTGATGCGCTGCTCCCGCTCGGCATGGGAGACGCCATGGAGCTTGAGCCCGCTGGCGAGGTTGGCGTGGACGGTGGTGTCGAAGAGCAGGGACTCCTGGAAGACAAGGGTCATGTGCTGGCGGTAGCGGTGCCGCTCCCGGCGGGTCCGGAGGGGCTCCCCGTGGAAGGCGATGTGGCCCCCGGCCGGCTCGATGAGGCTGGCGAGGGTCTGCAGGAGCGTGGACTTGCCGGAGCCGTTGGGGCCGATGAGGGCCGTGACGCTCCCCGGCTCCAGGGCCAGGGCGGGCACATCGAGGACCTGGACCGCCCCCCGCCGCACCGTCAGGTTCCGCGCTTCGAGAACAGGGGCGCTCACCGGGGCCGCTCTCGCTGCTGGAGGTGGGTCAGGAGGGCGTTCACAGAGAAGGCCAGCAGCAGCAGGATGATGCTGAGGGCGATGGCCACGTCGTAGTTGCCCTTGCCCGTCTCCATGACCGTGGCCGTGGTGAGCACCCGGGAGTAGCCCTTGATGTTGCCGCCCACCATGATGGAAGCGCCCACCTCGGAGATGACCCCGCCGAAGCCCGCCATCACGGCGGCGAGCAGGGGCAGTCGGGCCTCCTTCACCAGGAGCCAGACCATCTGCCGGCGGGTGGCCCCCAGAGAGAGGATCTGCAGCCGGAGGTTCGGCGGGAGCTGCTGGAGGGCCGCCACGCTGATGCCCGCAATGATGGGCGTGGCGATGACCGCCTGGGCGATGACGATGGCTGTCGGCGTGTAGACCAGCTCCAGGAAGCCCAGGGGCCCGTTCCGCCAGAGCATGATCGACACGAAGAGGCCCACCACTACCGGGGGCAGGCCCATGCCCGTGTTGATGAGGGAGATGAGCAGGTGCTTGCCGGGGAAGCGGTTCAGGGCGATGAGCATGCCCGAACCGACCCCCAGGAACAGGCTGATGAGCGTGGCGGAGACCGAGACCTTCAGGGACAGCAGGGTGATCTTCAGGACTTCCGGATCGAAGGAGAAGATCAGCCGCAGCGCCTCCTTGATGCCTTCCCAGATCAGCTCCATGCCGGACCCCTCGATTGCACTGTATTCCATCATGCACGCCGGGGACGGGGGTGGGAACGGCGGCCCTCCTGGCCGAATCGAAGGCCATGGCGCTGGGGCGGGTATGAACGCCATTCATGCGGGAGTTGAACCGGGAAAATGTCGATTCGATATACCGTACGAAATATAGCGACGGAGGAAGTCATGGACGACCTGCTGGGCCGGTTGGGGATGCAGACGAGGAACCTGGGGGGCTTTGCCGGGACCTGGCTGGGCAGCGGCAAGGACCAGGCGGTGGTCTCGCCGGTGGACGGCGCGACCCTGGCTTCCGTGGTGAACGTGACGGCGGCGGAGTTCGAGACGATCCTTGCCAGCTGCCATCGGGCTTTCCAGGCCTGGCGTCTCGTGCCTGCTCCCAAGCGGGGGGAGGTGGTGAAGGCTCTGGGGGACGAACTGCGGCGGCAGAAGGAGGCCCTGGCGGACCTGGTGGTCCTGGAGATGGGCAAGACCCGGCGGGAGGCCCTGGGCGAGGTACAGGAGATGATTGACATCTGCGACTTCGCGGTGGGCCTCTCCCGGCAGCTCTACGGCCTCACCATGCCGAGCGAGCGGCGCCAGCATCGGCTCCAGGAGCAGTGGCATCCCCTGGGCGTCATCGGGGTCATCACGGCCTTCAACTTCCCCGTGGCGGTCTGGAGCTGGAACACGGCGCTGGCGCTGGCCTGCGGCGACACGGTGCTCTGGAAGCCTTCCTCCCGGACGCCACTGACGGCCATCGCCTGCACGAAGATCGCCCAGCGCGTGCTGGAGTCCCTGGGCCACGATCCGGCCGTCTGCAGCCTCGCCATCGGGCGGGGCAGCGACATCGGGGACCTCATCAACACCGACCCGCGGGTGGCCCTCGTGTCGTACACCGGCTCCGTGCCGGGCGGACGCCACGTGGGCAAGCTGGTGCATGAGCGCTTCGGGCGGCTGATCCTCGAGCTGGGGGGCAACAACGCCGTGATCGTGAGCGACAAGGCCGATCTCGACATCGCCCTGAAGGCCATCTACTTCGGCGCCATCGGCACCTCGGGGCAGCGCTGCACCTCCACGCGGCGCGTGATCGTCCACGAGTCCGTCCACGGGGCGTTCGTGGCGCAGCTGACGGCCCTCTATCGGAGCACCCGCATCGGCGATCCCCGGGAGGACGCTACGATCATGGGGCCCCTGGTGGACCGGGCCGCGGTGGAGACCATGCTGCAGGCCATCAAGACCATCCAGGCCCAGGGGGGGAAGGTGCTCTACGGGGGCGAGACCCTGGACCGGCCCGGCGGCTGCTACGTCACGCCCTGCCTGGTGGAGGCTCCGAAGGACCTGCCCATGGTGCGGGAGGAGACCTTCGCCCCGATCCTCTACCTCATGACCTACCGCACCTTCGAGGAGGCCATCGCCCTGCAGAATGGCGTGCCCCAGGGCCTCTCCAGCGCCATCATCTCCAGCGATCTGGTGGAGTGCGAGCAGTTCCTCTCGGTGGCGGGCAGCGACTGCGGCATCGCCAACGTGAACACGGGCACCAGTGGCGCCGAGATCGGCGGGGCCTTCGGCGGTGAGAAGGAGACCGGGGGTGGCCGCGAGAGCGGCTCCGACGCATGGAAGGCCTACATGCGCCGCCAGACCAATGCCATCAACTTCAGCGGAAGGCTAGAACTGGCCCAGGGGATCACCCTGGAGATCTGATCTCTGGAAACGACGAGGCGCCCGGGTGGGCGCCTCGTTCGGGTTTCACGCTGTGGCTACTCGGGCTTGCCCGCGTCGGGGAAGAACAGGGGGCCGCCGAACTTCTCGACGCCGAACTTGGCGATCACGTCCTGGGTGTCCTTGGCCACCATGAAGGCGCAGAAGGCCTTGGCGCCCTCGGCGTTCACCTTGGGGAACTTGGCGGCGTTCACGTCGATGACGTGGTAGACGTTCAGCAGGGAGGCGTCACCCTCGTTGAGGATGTCCATGCCCAGGGTCTTCTTCATGGAGAGGTAGGTGCCACGGTCCGTCAGGGTGTAGCCCTTCTTCTCGGCGGCGACGTTCAGGGTCTGGCCCATGCCCAGGCCCGTCTGCTGGTACCAAGCCTGGCCCTCAGGGGTGATGCCGGCGTTCTTCCAGAGGGTCTTCTCCTTGGCGTGGGTGCCGGAGTTGTCGCCCCGAGACAGGAAGAGGGCGCCACCGGCGGCGATCGCCTTGAAGGCGTCGGCCGTGGCCTTGATGCCCTTGATCTTGGCGGGGTCGGAGGGGTGGCCCACCACCACGAAGTCGTTGTGCATCACGATGAGGCGGCTGGTGCCGAAGCCATCGGCCATGAACTTTTTCTCGGCATCGGGGGAGTGCACCAGCAGCACGTCGGCCTCGCCCTTCTGGCCCATGGCCATGGCCTGCCCGGAGCCCACGGCGATGGTCTTCACGAAGTAGCCGGTCTTCTTCTCGAACATGGGTACCAGGGTGTCGAGCAGGCCCGTGTCCGCGGTGCTGGTGGTGGTGGCCAGGATCAGGTTCTTCTGGGCCTGGGCGGAGAGCGAGAGTCCCAGCGTCGCGGCGGCCGCGAGGGCGAGGGAACGGAAGAGGTTGCGTTTCATGGGGGCTCCTGAAGGGAGGGTGGCGGATCTACTTGGAGGGGTGCTTGGCCTTCCAGTCCTTCGACTCGGGGATGAAGAGGGCCTGGCCGAACTTGTCCTTGCC
>CAYZND010000333.1:0-4269 GCA_964479495.1 uncultured Mesoterricola sp. | reverse complement strand
CAGGATGGGCCGAGTCGAGCTATATGCAAGCTGTTATTAACACAGTAGTGCTAGGCCATGGCCGTGACCGCGCTGCCCTACGGGGTCTTCCGCCGCAACTGGAGCCTGCCTCCTCGGATGTGACCAACCTGAAGCGGCTGGTCTCCGGCGCCGTGGATCTGGCCGTGGCGGACCGGCTCGTGGGCCTGCACCTGGCGCGGGAGCTGGGCATCCGCGAGCAGCTGGAACCCCTCCCCCGGGAACTGAACAGCACCCGCACCTACCTGGCCTTCTCCCGGGCCGTGGGAGATGAGGAGGCGCAGCGTCGCGCCGCCGCCTATGGCGCCGCCCTGGAATCCATGAAGAAGGACGGCACCTGGAAGCGCATCCTCGACGCCTACGCCTGACGCATCCAAGGTAGGAACAGGGATCTCCGTCGCAGGACCACCATGCCATGCTGGAAGGGATCTGTTCCGGACTCCCCATGCACGACGGCACCCTTTCCTCCCTGGCCCAGCGCCTCCGACAGTTCGCGGCGGAGCGCGACTGGGACCAGTACCACACGCCCAAGAACCTGGCCATGGCCCTCACGGGGGAGGCCGGGGAACTGGCCGCCGAGTTCCAGTGGCTCACGGAGGCCCAGAGCCGGGACCTGGACCCGGAGCGCCGCGCCCGCGTGCAGGAGGAGGCGGGGGATGTGCTGCTCTACCTCGTGCGCCTGGCGGACAAGCTGGGCTTCGACCTGGTGGAAGCAGGCCACCGGAAGATCGACCTGAACGCCGAGCGCTACCCCGCAGACAAGGTGTTCGGAAGCGCCCGCAAGTACACCGAGTACTGAGTTGAAGCCCAGCGACACGAAGCCGGGGCTGCATCCCCGCAACCGCCACCGGGAGCGCTACGACTTCAGCGCCCTGGTGGCCGCCTGCCCGGAGCTGCGTCCCTTCGTGCGGGTCAATCCCTACGGCGATCCCTCCATCGACTTCGCGGACCCGCGCGCGGTCAAGGCCCTCAACCGCGCCCTGCTCGCCTGTTTCTACGGCCTCCGCCGGTGGGACATCCCGGAGGGCTACCTGTGCCCGCCCATCCCGGGCCGGGCGGACTACCTCCACCATGTGGCGGACCTCCTGGCCAGCGGCAACGGAGGGGTCATCCCCAGAGGGCCGATCGTCCGCGTGCTGGACATCGGCGTGGGCGCCAACGCCATCTATCCGATCCTGGGCCATCACGAATACGGCTGGCACTTCGTGGGTTCCGACATCGACCCGGGCGCCTTGGCTTCCGCCCGCCGCATCGTGGCGGAGAATCCTCCCCTGAAGCTGGCCGTGGAGATCCGTCGCCAGCCCCGGCCAGCGCACATCCTGGCGGGGTTGCTGAAGCCCGGCGAGGCCTTCGAGCTCTCCCTCTGCAACCCGCCCTTCCACGCCTCCCTGCGGGAGGCTCGGGAAGGCTCTGAGCGGAAGTGGCGGAACCTGGGGCGAGCCTCCCACGGCGCGCCTTCGCGCAACTTCGGCGGCCAGGGCGGCGAGCTCTGGTGCCCGGGGGGCGAGGAGGCTTTCCTGCGCCGGATGATCGAAGAGAGCGCGGCCCAGCCCACCACATGCCTATGGTTCACAACTCTGGTCTCCAAGGCGGAGACCCTCCCGGCCCTGAAGCGGGCGCTGAGGGTCTCCCACGCGGTCGAGGCGCGCGTCCTGCCCATGGCCCAGGGCCAAAAGAAGAGCCGCATCCTCGCGTGGACCTTCCTTCCGCTGGAGGCCCGCGAAGCGTGGCGAGCCCGGCGGTGGAAGGTTGCCGAATAGGCTGGGTCATGCCTCCGGTGGCACCCGAAGGAAGTCCACGGTCTGCTCGCAGTGCGCGAAACCCACGGACTCGTAAACCCGCCGCACGGTGCCGTCCACGGGCACGATGACGAAACGAGGCGATCCGAGCTCCCGGCGGGCTTCCTGGCAGGCCCGGTGGAGGAGGGCGCGGCAGATCCCCCGGCGCCGATAATCGGGGTGCGTCTCCACGTCCTGGAAGCGGACGAGACCTTCCCCCCAGAAGAGCCCCATGTCGGCCACCAGCCGTTCCCCCTCCCAGGCGCCCCACCAGACGCCCTGCCCCTGGCGGATGGCGCCACGGACCGCCGCGAACTTCCGCTGCAGGAAGCCAAGGTCATACCCCCGGCCGCCCTCGTTCACGCACAGGCTCAACGCCACGACCGCCTGCCAATCGACCTCCGTGGTCAATGGCCGGAAGTGGATGCCGGGGACCACGGATCCCGGGTCCCGCAGCACCCGGGTGGCAAGAACGTCGCAGGTGTTGAGCTCGAAGCCCGCTTCCAGGAAAGCCCTGTCCTCTCCGTGTTCGCCCCCGGGAGCATCCACCAGGAAGACCCGATGGCCGTGCGCCGGCAGCTCGGTGGCAAAGAGACGCATCCACGTCTCAAAGTCCCCGACCCCGGGCGGCGAAGCCATGGCGAGGCAGTTACCGTACCAGAAGTCCGGCACCGATGGGGTCCTCAGGACCAGATGGCTGCTCTTGTCCTCCACGGTCCCGTACATGCGCTGGATCATCAGGGCGGTCTTCAGGGCCACCGATCGCACGTTCATCCACCACTCCCGCTACGGAACAAGCACAGGCTTCCACTCTACCCAGGAGTCCACTTCCGGCATGGGGAAGGCCTTGGCGATGTCCAGGAAGACTCCGATCCCATGGAAGGGGATGAAGATGCCGCGCCCCAGGTAGGGGATGCGTCCCAGGGCAGGCCCTTTGAAGGTGAGCCTGCCGTACTCGTTGGTGACGGTGCTGATGCCCAGGGGGCTGTCGATGCGCAGGTTGCCGTAGCTCGTGGTGGCCGTGACCTTGCCCTTGGCGCCGGCGATCGTGAAGGTGTTGATCCCGCGATCGAACTGGAGGGTGTCCTTGGGGGACAAGGACGTAAGCACCATCCGGCCCTGGAGGGTACGAATGGTGAAGCTCAGGTTCGGACCACGGACCTCCAGGTCCCCCATGTTCTGGCGGACGGTCAGGACCTCGCTGCCAGCACGCACCTGGTAGCCGGTAAAGTCGTTGCCGCGAATCTGGACCTCGCCCTCGCTGGAGGTGAAGCGGAAGCCGTCGAAGGTGGGTTCCAGCCGGCACTCCCCCAGCTCCCCGGGCTCGAAATAGAAGGTTCCCCAGGACAGGGCCTTGATGGTGGTCCGGAAGGGTCCGGATGCGTTGTCGCCGAATCCTTGCGCGGCGATCAGCAGAAGGCAGGCGAGCGTGGTCTTCGTCCTCAGCGTCATGGAGCTTCCTCAGCGGCGGGAGCGGTCAAGCCTCTTCCGTGACCCCCACCATGCTCCGGGCGTTCACGAACACCTGGGCGAGCGGATCGCCCGAGATGTTCGTGGGGTCCACCTGCGGGTTGGGACCGAGGTAGCAGTTCTTGAACTCAATGAAGCCGTGGTTGCGCAGCAGGAAGTCCGAGACGCGCACGTTCTCCAGCACGTCGATGTAGCCCCGGATGCTCCCCATGCTCAGAAGGCAGGTCACGAGGTGCTGCCGCGTGTTCGCGAAGCCCGCTTCGGGTTCCACCGTCGCCCGGGGTGCGATCAGGTGGGTCGCCACCTTCTGCAGCGCGAGGAAGGGGAAGGTCACCTGGCTGCCGGGGATCATGGCGTCCGTCAGCTTCAGGATCTCGTCCTGGCCGTTCAGGAATGAACGGAGTCCCTTGATGGCGGGGATGTGGATGGTCCCGCTGATGAAGCCCGTGGGCGCCAGGGCCAGGATGGGAATGGAGCGCAGCTGAGGATAGGAACCGGTAGCCATGGCAGACCCCCCAAGAATAGATCGATCCCCCGGGACCGGAAGGTGAGTTCAGGCGCATGCGATTCAGGGTGGAGCGGTTGGGCGATGATGGAGGCTCCAGGTCCTCCCATGCCGAACCTTCCTCCCCTCAGCCCCGTCGTCGAACTCTGCCGAGCACTCGTGCAGATTCCCAGCCCCTCGGGGCAGGAGGGCCCCCTGGCGGCCTTCGTGGCCCATCGGATGGAGGGCCTGGGGTTCCAGGTGGAGACGGATCGTCTGGGCAACGTGCTTGGCATCCGGACCGGGCGGCAGCCAGGCCCCACCCTGCTCTTGGATGCCCACCTGGATACGGTCCCGGTGCCGGATCCCGGCGCCTGGAGCCATGAACCCTTCGCCGCGGACATCGCCGGGGGCCGCCTGTGGGGACGAGGCGCCGCGGACACGAAAGGCTCCCTGGCGGCCATGCTCTGCGCAACCGCCAGCCTCCCGCGGGAGAGCTTCCAGGGAACCGTCCTGGTC
>CAYZND010000332.1:1462-4282 GCA_964479495.1 uncultured Mesoterricola sp. | reverse complement strand
TCACCGGCTTCGACGAAGGCCCCGTGCACCCCCGCTGGAAGGAGGAGCTCGCCGCGCGGGGCATCACCACCCGGGAAGACGTGCTGCGGGCCGAAGCGGTGGCGCAGTTCCGCAGGTTCAGGGATAGTGGGCGGCTGGTGTATAACGAGCGCCAGGGTTGATCGAAGGGTCAACCCCCAAGGGGACGGCGAGCAATGATCACAGGTTGGAAAAGAACATCGTCGAGACGTTGAGCGTCGACAAAGCCAGCATCCTGCAACAGGGCAAGGAGTTTACCGATCGAAACGGCATAGTAGCGGCTCTGCATCACCCGCGTAGAGCACTCGCCATTCTCGGCCTCGGATGTCAGATAGATGCGAAGGTCGTATTGATCACCCTCCCATTCCCAAACCTGAACGGCGAGGAATCGGGTTGATCCTTGCCGACGAACTCCGTAGGGCCTGACATCGGGATTGACGCGTGGAATGGCTGCATAGTCGCGAACCGAGTATACGGCTAGGCCACCAGGTATCAGACAGCGGAAGCAATTCGTGAAAGATTGCAGCAGTTCTTGGTCGGAGAGAAGGTGTGGAATGCTGTTGTCGCAAGCGAGAATCGCCGACATCGATTCTGAGGGCGTGTTGGAAAGTGTCCGAAGATCATCAACACGCACATTGGCCTGCATACTGCGACCCGAAAGCTCATTCTTCAATCGTTCAATTGCTCCAGCGGAAATATCGGAAGCTGTAACCAAATATCCATGTTGGATTAGGCCGATTGTTTGAGTGCCGATACCGCAAGCTGCGTCAAGGACGGGTTCACCGGCACGAACTCCATGGTTGTTGAGCAGACATGCAATCGCGTCACCTTGTTTTTGTATAGAACGCTCCCAATCACCGTATAGCAGGTGGTAGTAGGGTGCGAGGTCATCGTAGAGGAAGGATGGGTTTGAGTGTGGGTTGGTCATGTGGGCTTACTTGCATTGTGCGCCATCAATGGCTTCGACAGCTACTTGGTGTGAGGCACCGGGACGACTAACTCTCCCCGGAAGCCCGGCAGAGCCGCACAGTCTCCTCAAGGGCCGCATCCTTCTCCGTCAGCTCCGAGTGCTCTGCCCACCAGGCCTGGGCCCGTTCGGGCGTCCATTGCGCCGCCAGTCCCGTGGCTTCGAGCGCGCGCAGCAGGTCTACACTGCTGGAGGGCCGCTCTGTGGGAACCTTGGCAAGGCAGCCCATGACGATCGACGTCAGCTCTTCCGGCAGGTCCGGCACCCACTCTCGCACCGGGCGTGGCGCCTTCATCAGATGGGCGGAGAGGACCTGCATGAGGCCCGGCTCCTCGAACACGTCGTGGCCCGTGAGCATGCGGTAGGCCACGCAGCCCACGGCGTAGAGGTCGCTGCGGCCGTCCACGGCCTCGCCGGCGATGGCCTCCGGTGCCATGTACTGGGGCGTGCCCAGCAACTCCCCCGCCACCGTGAGCCGGGACTCCGCGCCTTCGATGTCCACGCGCCGGGCCAGGCCGAAGTCCAGGACCTTCACGAAGTCGAGCTCGCCGCCTTTGCGGCAGACGAAGATGTTGGCGGGCTTGATGTCCCGGTGCACCACCCCGGACTGGTGGGCGTCCCGCAGGGAGTGGCAGATGCCCAGCAGCAGGTGGACCGCCCGCTCCGGTTCCAGCGGACCGCTCCGGGCCAGCAGGGTCTCCAGGTCCATGCCCTCCAGCAGCTCCATCACGTAGAAGAAGGTGCCGTCGTCGCTGACCCCGTAGTCGTAGAGCTCGATGGTGTGGGGCGAGCTCAGCTTGGCCGTGGCCTGGGCCTCCCGCTCGAAGCGGTGCAGCGCCTCGCCGTGGGCCTCGGGCGTCGCGGCGCCGAAGGCGCTCTGGCGCATGATCTTGACGGCGGCGGGCCGCGCCAGCGTGGCATGCTCCGCCCGCCACACCTCGCCCATCCCACCCGAACCCAGGCGCTCCACCAGGCGGTAGCTGCCCATTTGGCGGGCCTTCCGCACGATCTGGCCCAGGCCGTAGACCACGCGGGCGGCGGCCATGGCGAGACCCACGGCCACGATGTTGGGCAGGAAAAGCCACAGCCACATGGAGGGCTGGGGCACGGGGTTCCCCTGGGCGATGGTCAGCAGGAGCATGAGGGGATCGGTGAGGGCCGCCAGGGTGCCCGCCAGGGCCATCCGGCGGGGTGGCATGGGCACCACGGCGGCGTAGAAGAGGATGGCCAGGGTGACCGGCGAGAAGCCCCTCAGCACGTCCTCGGGCAGGTAGATGAGGGAGTGGCGGAAGAGGGCGAAGCCCGCGCAGGTGGCCACCAGGTAGGCGATTCCCGCGGTGAGCTTCCGCTCCATCGCGATCCGCTTGGAGCGGACCGCCAGCCACACGGCCAGCGAGACGACGAACCACAGCGGGATGAGCCAGACCGGCCGCTCCATGCCCGCCCGCGCCCCGATGTTCGGCTGACGGAGGAAGGACACGGCCATGGCCGCCGCCGCCAGGAGCATGGCCACCACCGAGGCGAACGCCAGGCGCGAGACCGCGGCCTCCTGCAGGTCCCGGGGCAGGCTGCCCGAGGAGACCCCTTCCGGCTGCTGGAGTGCGAAGCTCCGCATGGCGCTTCCCTGATGTGCTGTGACGCTGGGTGCAAGATAACCCAAATGGGCGGTCTTCTCGCATCCCCATTTTGAGTCCCCGTGGAGGCGGTCGCCGCCGTCGCCGAGCACGCGCTCCACTCCCTGCTGATCCTGGCCACCCATTCGGCTCACGTGAGCATCAGCGACCTTGCGGGCTACCAGAACATTCCCGAGCGCTTCCTCGCCAAGATCTTCGTCC
>CAYZND010000332.1:0-1452 GCA_964479495.1 uncultured Mesoterricola sp. | reverse complement strand
GCGGGTTCGTCCTAGGTCCCACCGGTGCGTCTTGAGCGCACGGACGACAAGCGATCATGCCCCCGCGGGTCGAATGGGCGACGAGGCCGCGTCGCCGACCACCGTGATCCATTCGCGGATCTGCCACTTCGTCACCAGGCCGTTCGTCACATAGGGATCCGCCTGGATGAAGGCCTCGATGACGGCTGGCGAGTCGGCCCGGAAGTGGAGGACCGCGCCAAAGGGGGCGTCCGGGAACGCGCCGGCGAGTACCAGGTTCCCCTTCGCCTGGGCGGCCCAGGCCAGGCCGAGATGCTCGCTGCGGAAGGCTCCGCGGCGCTCCAGGTAGTCGGCGACGTAATCGTAGATCAGGAGGTAGTCCATGGGGGGGCCTTTATGGGTTCCTCGCATGTTACCTGGAGAGACCTCCTCGTTCAGCCGGATGAAGGTCAGGGTGATCACCTGCTTTTCATCCCCTCCATCCCCTTCATCCCTGTTCAACCTTCTTTCAAAGCTGGATCAACAGGGATGCAGGGGATGAAGGGGATGGAAGAATCCACGTCTGAACGGGCTCAGGAGCTTCACGGTTGACCGTTTGGCTGGATGGTCTCCACTCATCGAACGCATCGGAACGCATCCGTTCGTGTACCTCCCTGGTACTCGGTGAAGAACCTGAAATGCTCTTTCGCTCGGTTCACTTCACCATGCGCTTTTCCAGCCGCTTCACCGCCAGGTACAGGATGACGCCCGCCACCCCCACGATGTAGAGGAGATCCAGGAGGAGTGCCGCCTCCCAGCCCTCGGCCATGGCGGCCACGCGCCCGAGCCGCACGGGGTGGGTCAGGGGAAGGACTTCCGCCACGACTTGCAGGGGCTTCGGGAGATTGGCGATGGGGAAGAGGGTGCCGCAGAACATGAACATGGGGGACAGCAGGCCCGTGAAGAAGAAGTTGAAGTGGTTGATGTTCTTCACGTACGACGTGGTGAGCAGGGCGATGGCGGCGAAGAGGAAGCCCGTCAGGAAGCCCACGACGGGCGTCAGCAGGGCGGCCGTGAAGAAGTTGACGATGCCGAAGGCGGAGATGACGACCAGCACGGCGAAGGAGAAGAAGGCGCCCTTGGTGCCGGCCCAGATGGCCTCGCCCACGACCACATCCGAAACCGAAAGGGGCGCGGCGAGCATGCCATCGTAGATCTTGTCGAACTCCAGGCGGATGAAGGTGCCGAAGGTGCACTCGAAGGCGGCCGTGAACATGGCGCTCGTCATGACGAGCCCCGTGGCCAGGAACTGCAGGTAGTTCATGCCGACGAACTCGGGCATGTAGCGGGCCATGCCCAGGCCCATCCCCGCGAGGAAGATGAGGGGCTCCATGAAGGGCGGGAAGCCGTTGGACACGATGTCCTTCGTGTAGGTGCGGAAGTGCCGGTACCACACCGCTCCCAGCCGGGACGGGAGGGAAGGGTAGAGCCTAC
>CAYZND010000331.1:3418-4284 GCA_964479495.1 uncultured Mesoterricola sp. | reverse complement strand
TTATTATATTGTTGCAAATTTCTAAAAAAAGCATCTATATCAAAACAACAAACCCACTCTGAATTTTCATAAATTTTTATTTTTAAACATTTTTTAACAATGGACGCCACTAATCCCATACTCTCAAATTCTGGAATAACGATACCATTTTCAAACAAATATTCCTTATTTCTCATTAGAAAATTCTGGATAGTCTTTGTTCCTGTTTTTTCCATCCCTATATGCAATGTGATCATCTGCGACACCCCAGGATATTTTCGCTTGAAGATCGACCATATTCAATTCAAACCAATAATATCACACATGGATATAACACTAAAACAAGTAGAGTTGTTTCACGAATTCGCAATGGCTATATTTAATTTACATGAATATTGAAAAAGTTAGACCTACGGAAGGTTATCGATGAATTAGAGGAAGGAGTGAGGGAGCCACGAAATCCTTGATAACGCGGTCGTCGAAATGAAATGGGCGCTTGTCCAGGAACATTGGGAAGGTATTGGGCCAGTGGCAAGGAGATGGCGCCAATGGGTTTTCCGGAGTCGTTGTACAAACCGCAGAGAGGTAACGGTTCAGGGCATCCGCAACCTCGGCCTCTTGCACGCCCCGAAGGGAGGCGGTGGAGTTAGTCGCATGAACACGGTAGCCCAACAGGGGCTTCCGCACGAAGCAAGGCTCGGCATGCAGCACGCTCCGCATGAGGAAGTCCCAGTCGTGGCAAAACCGGTGAGTGCTGAATCCTCCCAGTCGTTGCCACAGCTTGCGACGGAACAGGAAGTTGCTGCTGCTGACCGTGACGTTGCTCGTCAGCAGGGCGAATCCCAGAGAGGGGCAATCCTCGATGTTTACAAGCCCCCGGAGGTACC
>CAYZND010000331.1:0-3408 GCA_964479495.1 uncultured Mesoterricola sp. | reverse complement strand
GTTTTGGGGCTGGCTTAGTCCGTCCCCATCGATGAAGTCCACCTCCGAGAACGCCAGGAGACCGCCCCCCTTCTCGAGCGCCAGGCACAGGGTATCGAGCCGTTCCGGGAAGTACAGATCGTCCGAGTTCAGGATGGCCAGCAACTCCCCTTGCGCCTCTCCCAGGCCCCGGTTCAAGGCGGCGTGGGCGCCTGCATTGGCCTGGGTGATGAGGCGTACGCGACACCGGGGATTCCGATCCATCCACCTTCGCACCACCTCTGTGCTGCCATCCGTTGAACCGTCGTCCACCACAATCAGTTCGAGATTCGGGCAGGTCTGCCGGAACACGGAATCCATGGCAGGGCCCACGAAGTCCGCGTGGTTGTAACAGGGGATTACGACGGAGACAAGCGGTTCCAGGGCCATGCCTCAAGACCTCGCGGCCTGAATCGGACCGAAGTCCCGCTCCACCAGATCCATGAACCGGGTGAAGTATGGCTCGTAGAGGTGGTCCGCAAGGAACCGCTCCCGGGCCCGGGCTCCCAGGGCGGCAGCCTCCGCCGGGGTCCCGGCCAGATGCACCAAAGCCTTGGCCATGGCCTCCACATCCAGGTACGGGATACACACGCCTGCTCCGTCCGACAGCACCTCCACGGCCCCGCCCGCCCCCTCGAAGGCCAGCACGGGGATGCCCGCGGCCATGGCTTCCAGGTTGATCGTCGGGAAGGGATCCTCACGGCTCGTGAGGGCCAGGGCATCCGCGGCGGCGAAGAAGCGCCCTACGTCCGCGTGCTCCCCTGCAAAGCGCACACGACCAGTGAGACCGGCGGCGGCGAGGTCGTGCTCGCACCAGTTGCGGAACTGGGGACCCGCCTGATCGTGGCCGATCCAGAGGAAGCGGAGCCGCTCGCCGCCGGTCATGCGGGCCGTTCGGGACGCGACCTGTACGAAAAGATCGGTGCCCTTCCTGGGATGAATGCTGCCGCAACCGAGCACAAGGAACGTATCGGGCTCCAGGCCGAACGCCTTCAGCACGGCCGGGCGAGCCTTCTCGCGGCCCCCTGCGAGAGTGGGGAGATCGTGGATACCGTTGTGCAGCACGGACACTTTCTCGACAGGAAGGTCGTACGCCTTGACCAGGGCATCCCGCACGAAGGCGCTCACCAGGAGGATCCGCTTGGAGTGCCGGACCACGAGGTCGATGGTTTCCCGCCCCAGGGAGCCATCGATGGAGGTGGGCAGCTCGTGGACGTGGGAGAGCACGGGGATGCCCACCTTGTCGCAGGCCCGGGCGACATCGCTGGAGACTACCGTGTTGCATAGGGCGAACAAGGGCTCCCGCCGGCGGAAATCGTCCACGATCCGATGGATGACCTTGGGAAAGGGGAGACCCCATGTTTTAGCCACCTCGTCCGCCCGCAGCACCGGGGCCAGGGCCCGGAAGTCCGCTTCTAGGGGACCTCCGCTGCGCAACAGGACCCAGGGTTCCAGGTGGTCGTGCGCCGCCAGCCTCTCGACAAAGCGCAGCAGGAGGAGCTGAGCCCCAGCCCGGGCTGCGTCATGGGAAACACACAGTACAGGCTTCCGGGCCCCTGTCCCCCACGAGCCTGTCCGGGGCAGACTCCAGGGGATCTTCGTGCCCTTGGCCGGAAGGAGCGGTTCTTCCGGTTGCAATGGGGCAGGCATGCGGGCAGGGGCCGCAAAGACCGCTGGGATGGCCGGCAGGGTGTTCCCATCACGGGAGACCGCGTCAATGGCCCGGCGAGTGGCTTCGAGCCAGGCGCCGCCTCTGGAGAGGTCCGGCTCTAAGTGAGTGCCCTCCGCCCACTCGTTCCAGGCATTGATGAACACAAAGTGGTCCTGGGCTGTGGCGGTGTGCCTGGCCTCCAGGAGCATCCGGTGCAGCCAGTACTCGAACAGCTCCGGTGTAGCTCCATGGTAGATGGTGGCTGTCTGCAGACGACGGGGGGTGTTGTCCCAGCCCGGCATGACGCCCCGGTAGTACGGAAAGTCCTTCCGGACAGGGGGCACGGAAAGGCGCACTCCCTCGGCAAAGTCCCGGATGTGGCCCCGGAACTCCGGGATGGCACCCATCGTGCTCGGATCCAGATCGGGCGCTGGGAAATGATGGGGAGGGAACTCGATGAGGGCATCGAACCCTAGGGGACTGGGGTCTTGGACCCGGAAGCGCACGGCGCACAGGTGGAGCCCAGGCAATCCCGCCCGGAGAGCCTCGTCCCGCCACACCGCGGCGGTCTCGGCCGGGTTGTGAAGCAGGTCCGCCCGGTAGACGATGAGCATTGGCCTGCCTTCGCAGGTGATGTAGCGCCGATCCTTGAGGATGGGCAGGATATCCCGGAAGAACTGGAGATCGGAAGCGAGGGTATGCTCCTGCTTGAGCAGGATGTCCGTGTCCATGCCATCCCACTGGCGGGTCCAGTTCTCGTTGGCCCAGCTGATGCAGAAGGGAAAATCGGGCTCCCCCGACTGGAGCATGACTTCCAGAGGGGTCTCGAGAACCTTGCGGCCATTGAACCAATAGTAGTGGTAGACAAAGCCATGGATGCCGTACTTCCGTGCCAGCTCGACCTGTTGCTGCCTCACCTCTGGCACCCGCAGATCATAGAAGCCGAGGTCCGCAGGAAGCTGAGGCTGGACATGGCCGTGGAACAATGGGCGCGCCCGCGTGACGTTCCGCCATTCAGTGAAGCCCTTCCCCCAAGCCTCATCGTTCTCAGGAATGGAATGGAACTGGGGCAGGTACCAGGCCAGGACCTTGGGCATCGGGGCCAGAACGGCCCGTTCCGGCAGGGATAGATCGAGTTCTGCCGCCCTGGAGACCCGTGCAGGGCTGGCCTGTCCTGTCCCCGCTCCGTTCTCGAGCCAGTGGATGAACGGGTTGAGGCATGCTTCCGCGATATCCGGATGGGTCGTGGTGTATTCGGTGGTGTTGAAAGAACGGTTGGGAGCGCGACCCTCCCGTGCACCTTCGTGCACGAAGTGCCAGATGGGATCCAGGCCCGCCGCGGCAACATTAGGATTCTGTTCCAGATACCAGGCCTCGTCGAAATGGCCGCTAGACCGAATCACCTCGATGTCCCGGGTGAAGGAATCGCCAGGCACTCGGCGCTTCTTGCGGTGGAAGAGAGTCGTGAGCCTCGTCACCCGCTTGTCCAGGGAGCGCTTCCAGCGGCGGAAGTGCCTTGTGTAGCGCCAAGAGGCGCTCTGCGTGATGGCCAGAAGCTTCGCCTGTACCTCGTTCAAACGCCGATTCAGCATTTCATGGGCGGCTTGGCTTTCGTCCAGACGCCGTTTCAGTTCTTCGCAGGCAGCATTGGCCAGCTTTTCCCCGGATCTAGCTAGCTCCAGATCATGATCAAGGCTTTGAACCTGAATGGAGAGGCGGGCGGCTTCTGACCCCTTGGC
>CAYZND010000330.1:0-4310 GCA_964479495.1 uncultured Mesoterricola sp. | reverse complement strand
GCCCTTCGCCACCAAGGCCCCCATCGCCCGCCCGCACATGCCCGAGCCTCTGGCCGCGGGACCGGTGGCACCCCCAGTCGCAGAGGAAGTGGACGAGGAACTGGCCTCGGCCCTCTCCGACATCGACTTCCAGCTCGACTACGGCAGCCCCGAGGAAGCCAAGATCGAGATCGAGAGCGCCCTCGAGTCGTACCCGGGGCACCCGGAACTGCTGCAGCGGCTGGAAAACGCCGAGGAGTCGCTCCGTCGGCTGGGCCACACCGCCAAGGCCGCGGCCCAGCCCGAAGCGGAAGACAGCCACTCCTTCTTCGACCTCACGGACGTGCTGGGCGATGCCTTGCTGGAGAGCGGTGAGGGCGAGGAGATGCACGACGCCACCAACGTGGTGGAGAAGATCCAGAGCGTGGACGAGCTGTTCAACGCCTTCCGGGAGGGCGTCGAACAGCAGGTCAAGGGCGACGACTACGACACCCACTACAACCTGGGCATCGCCTACAAGGAGATGATGCTCCTGGAACCCGCCATGGAGGAATTCAAGAAGGCCATGCGGGATCCCGAGCGCACGCTCGAGTGCTGCTCCATGCTGTCCATCTGCGAGACCGCCCAGGGGAACCTGGATGCAGCCTCCGAATGGCTTCACCGCGGCATCGACGCCCCGGGTTTCCCCCCGGAGGACTCCATCGGCCTGCGCTACGACCTGGGCGAGATCCTGCTCCAGCAGGGACGGAAGGATGAAGCCATGGAACAGTTCCTGGTGGTGAGCGAGATCGATCCGGACTACCGGGAGGTCAGCCAGAGGCTCGCCTGATCAGGCTCCCAGGTCCACCGGCTTGAGCCCGGCCCCACCCCAGGGCTGGAGGGCCTGGAGCGCAGGCTGCACGGGTTTCCCGGGGCGCTGGAGGAGCGTCAGCTCCACGGCCTGGCCATCACCCGCCGTGAGCCAGGCACCGCCCTTCTGCCAGTGGAGGGTGCCGGGACCATGTCCCGAGACGGCCAGGCGTCCCACGCCACAGACCTTGATGACCGTGCCCTCCAGCCTGAATTCGACCCCTGGCCAGGGCTGCAGCGCCCGCACCTGACGGTGCCAATCCAGAGCGGAGCGGCGGGGATCCAGCCTGGCCATCTCCCGATCCAGCTTGGGCGCCAAGGTCATTCCCGCCTCGTCCTGGGGGATTGAAACGATCCCACCCGCCATCAGGCCGGGGAGATGCTCCCGCAACAGGGACGCCGCATCTTGCGCCAGAACGGCGAGCAGTCCTTCCGCGGTGTCCTCCAGGGTGATGGGGCGTCGGCTCACGGCCACCATAGGACCCGCGTCGAGGCCGCGGGTGATGCCCATGAGGGTGACGCCGGTCTCTTCATCCCCCGCGAGGATGGCATGGTTGACGGGGGCGGCCCCCCGCCAGCGCGGAAGGAGCGAGAAGTGCAGGTTCCAGGCGCCCTTGGTGCAGGAGTCCAGCATCCAGCCCGGCAGGATGTGGCCGTAGGCCACCACCACGGCCAGGTCCACCTGCAGGGACTCCCAGAGGGTGCGGGTCTCGGGGAGCTTCCAGGAGGCGGGCTGATGGACCGCCAGCCCGAGCTCCTCGGCGCAGGTCTTCACCGGTGGGGCTTCCAGGTGCCGGCCCCGGCCCTGGGGCTTGTCGGGGTTGCAGAAGACGGCCTGCACGGGAGCCGCGGCAGCCAGGGCTCGCAGCACGGGCACCGCCACGGCCGGGGTCCCCAGGAAGGCGATCCGGCTCACGCTCAGCGCTCCGAGCGCAGCTTGTTGTACTTCCGCTGGAGGATCTGGCGCTTCACGGGCCCGAAGTATTCTACGAACAGCTTGCCCCGCAGGTGGTCGATCTCATGGCAGAAGGCCCGGGCCAGCAGGTCCTCGCCCACCAGTTCCTCCCAGCTGCCATCCCGCCGGCGATTCCTCACCCAGACCTTCTTGGGCCGCTCGAGGTTCTCGTGGATGCCGGGGATGGACAAACAGCCTTCTGGCCCCACCTGGGAACCCTCCGTCCGGATGATCTCCGGATTGATCAGCACGCACTTCTGGGCAGAATCCCCGCCGGATGACGGATCGATCACGGCGATGTTCAAGTTGACGCCCACCTGGGGCGCCGCGATGCCGACCCCGTCCTCCTCGATGCCCGTCTCGAAGAGGTCATCCACCAGCTGCTCCAGCTCGGGAGTCCACTCGCCCACATCGGCGCTGTTGATCTTGAGTCGGGGGTCCCCCCAGGTGATGACGGGTCTGACGGCCATGCTCTCTCCTGCATTCCATCTTAGGCATAGAAGGGCGCCTTTGATACGCTAGTAGGTTCCGGCCCCGTGCCATCCGTTGCCGTGCGCATACCGCCTGTGACGGCCCCTGCCCGCTAATTCCCTCAGGATCCCGAATGAGCCCCGTTTCCCGACGTGACCCCAGTTCCCTCAAGCCCGGCAAGGGGGAAGCCCCTGTCCAGGACCACAAGACGCCCCTGCGCATCTTCCGCAACACCTTCAAGGGCAACCAGACGCCCATGACCCTGGTGATGCTGATCGTCCTGGCGGGCCTGGTGGCCTACCTGGCTCCCAGTGGGCGAGGCATGGTCTCCGCGGAGGATGTGGTGGCCCGGGTGTACGGCCGGGATGTCCTGCGCCGTGACCTGGAACAGACCCTCTCCGACATGGTGCGGCGCCTGGGCAACCAGCCCAACGTCAAGGGAATGATGCCCTTCCTGCAGAAGCAGGCCCTGCGCCAGACCGTGGACCGCAGGATCTATGAGGAGCTGGCCGAACAGCGGGGTCTCGTGGTGACGGACCAGGAGGTGAAGGTGGCCCTGGAGAACCGGCTGCGTCAGTACGAAGTCTTTGTCCAGAATGGCCAGCTCAAGCCCGTCAGCGAGATCACCACCATCCTGCGGGAGAACGGCATCACCCTCATCCAGTGGGAGAAGGACACCCGGGATCAGTTGCTGGCTTCCAAGCTCGCCGAGCAGACCGCAGCCCAGGTCCCCGTGGACGAGGCCTGGGTGGCCATGGAGAACCGGGTCCAGAACGAGAAGATCACCTTCGAATACGCCGTCCTGTCCCCGGACACCTCCGCCGTGGCGGATCCCGGCGATGGCACCCTGGAGAGCTACCTCAAGGCTTCGGGTGCGCGCTTCCAGTTCGGCCCCCGCCGCGTGATCCAGTATGTGTCCCTGGACCAGGCCGCCCTCGGGGACGCCATCAAGGTGGACGACGCAGCCCTCAAGAGCGCCTATGAATCCCGCAAGAACCAGTTCACGGAGCTGGATGCCAGCCACATCCTCTTCCGCGCGAAGACCGAGACGGAGTTCGCCGAGGCCACCAGGAAGGCCGAGGAGCTGAAGGCGAAGCTGGCCCAGGGCGGCGACTTCGGCAAGGCCGCAATGGAGCTCAGCGAAGATCCCACGGCCAAGTCCAACAAGGGGCGCCTGGGCTGGTTCAAGGTCGGTGCCATGGTGAAGCCCTTCGAGGATGGGGCCATGGCCCTGAAGCCCGGCGAGATCAGCGCCCCCGTGCGGACCAGCTTCGGCATCCACCTCATCAAGCTGGAAGGCCGCAAGGAGAAGACCTTCGACGAGGTGAAGGAGGAACTCCGCTCGCAGATGATGCAGGATCGCTTCACGACCCTGGCCAAGGACCGGCTGGAGCAGCTTCGCAAGCGGGTGGGCGACAAGGGCGACCTGACGGCGGCGGCCAAGACCCAGAACCTGAAGGTCGAGACCTCCCTGCCCCTGCTCGACGATCCCGGCTCCGCGCTGGCAGGGGTTCCCGAACCCACGCTCATCGTGAAGCGCGCCTTCGAGATGAAACTCCAGGAAGTCTCCAAGGTCCAGCAAGCCGGTGACCGCTTCGTGCTCTTCCGGGTGCAAGAGGAGAAGCCCATCGCCGTTCCACCCCTGGCGGAGATCCGTGGCAAGGTGCTTGCCGCCTGGAAGCTCGAGGAAGCCCGCAAGAAGGCCACCGAGAAGGCCCAGGCCGCGCTGCAGTCCCAGAACCTGACGGCCCTGGCTCCCATCACCCTCAAGGAGAACGCCACCATCCAGAGCCTGGGCTCCATGGGCGAGCATCCGGCCATCCGCAAGGCCCTGCTGGAAACCGCTCCGAACGCCTTCACACCGGTCCTCTGGAACCCCGAAGGGCAGGTCTGGATCGCCCGCATCAAGGCCCGGACCCCGGCCGAAGCGCTCACCTTCGAGAAGCGGATGACCATCGTGCAGAACATCCAGGCCTCCATCTCACGGGAACTGCTCGAGGCCCAGCGCAAGGACCTGGAGACCAAGGGTCTCCAGCGCGGTGGCTTCAGCTCCCTC
>CAYZND010000329.1:3527-4334 GCA_964479495.1 uncultured Mesoterricola sp. | reverse complement strand
ATTACATCCTCGCGGGCACGGGGCAGATGAGCCTCGGACACCTGGAGGCGGATGGGACCCCGACCTGGGCCCCGTCGTTCGAGGTGCGGACCGGGGACTGCTTCACGGTGGTCCAAGGCCAGCTCCATCAGCTCCGCAACCCGGGCCCGGAGCCCCTGAAGGCCCTGTTCGCCTGCGCTCCCACCCACCTCACCACGGACCGCACGGTGCTCCCATGAGAAGCCTCCCTTTCAAGAAGCTCGACGCCTTCGCCACGTCCACTTCCGGCGGCAACCCCGCGGCAGCGGTGTACCTGGAGTCCTTCGACGACATCACCGAGGCCGAGATGCAGCGCGTCGCCCGGGAGCTGAAGGGCTTCGTGAGCGAGGTGGGCTTCATCGCCCGCCTTGCAGCCGATGCCTTCCGCCTGCGCTACTTCTCCTCGGAGAAGGAGGTGCAGTTCTGTGGCCACGCCACCATCGCCATCGCCCACGACCTGGTGATCCATGACGCGGAGCTGACCGCCTTGCCCCGCTTCCTGCTCCAGACGAACAAGGGGGAGTTGCCCGTGGAGAACCGCGAGGGCGCGGTGTTCATCCATGCCCCGGTGCCGGTGTTCACCGAGTGCCGGATCCCCTTGGCAGAGATCGGCTCGGCCCTGGGCGTGGACCTGGCCCGCATCGACGACCGGATCGCGCCGGGGGTCGTGAACGCGGGCAACCAGACCCTCTGCCTGCCCCTGAAGGGCATTGAGGACGTGGTCGCACTGCGGCCCGACTTCGCCACCCTCCAGGCCTTTTGCGCCCGCCATGCGCTGGACGTCATCAC
>CAYZND010000329.1:0-3517 GCA_964479495.1 uncultured Mesoterricola sp. | reverse complement strand
GTCTTCTCGGAGGAGACGGCGGATCCTGACAACCGCCTGCGCACCCGGGTCTTCGCGGCGCCCTTCGGCTACCTGGAGGATCCGGCCACGGGCTCCGGAAATGCCGCCCTCGCCTACCACCTGAGCCGCCTGGGGCGCTGGGACGGCAAGCCCTTCCGCATCGAGCAGAACGCGGATCCTGTGAACCCGAACATCGTGCGCATCGCCTCCGTTCCCGACCCAGAGTGCGGCCTCCGCGTAATCTTCGGCGGGAGAGCCATCCTGCGCATCGATGGGCGATACTGGCTCTAGGGGGTAGCCATGGATCGCACGCGGGTGGGCATCCTGATCTTCGACGACGTGGAGGTGCTGGACTACTGCGGCCCCTTCGAGGTCTTCTCTGTGACACGTCTGGACGAGACCCAGCGGATGCATACGAAGTCACCCTTCGAGGTGATGCTGGTGGCGGAGACCCTGGATCCCATCACCACCACGGGGGGCATGCGCGTCCTGCCCGATATCACCTTCGAGGACGGCCCGGCCCTGGACATTCTGGTGGTGCCCGGGGGCCTGGGCACGCGGCGGGAGATGGCCAACCCGGCGGTGCTCGACTTCGTGAAGGTGCAGGCCGCCGCGGCGGACCTCGTGGCCTCCGTGTGCACCGGCTCCCTCATCCTGGGGCAGGCGGGGCTCCTGAAGGGGCTGCGGGCCACCACTCACTGGGCGAGCCTGGACCTGCTGCGGCAGCTCCTGCCGGAGACGCGAGTGGACGTGGAGGCCCATGTGGTGGACGAGGGCCGGATCCTGACTTCCGCCGGCATCGCCGCGGGCATCGACCTGGCCCTGCACATCGTGGCGCGCCACTGCGGTGAGGCCGTGGCCCGCGCCACAGCGCGGCGGATGGAGTATCCCTACCCCGAAGGCAACGGCCGTAAGGTCCGCCTGGGGGACCCAGGGCCCTACCACGTGGACTTCGAGGCCATCCCATGGACCTCCCCCATGGAGGGCGTGCGCTGCAAGATCCACGCGGAAGGCGACCGCCGCCTGCGGCTGGTGGAGTACGCCTCCACCATGCCGCCCCACTGGTGCGAGAAGGGCCACTGGGGCTGGATCCTGGAGGGCACCTTCGAGATCGCGTTCGAGCGGGAGACCCTCGTGTTCCGGAAGGGGGACGGCGTGTTCATCCCCGACGGACCCGAGCACAAGCACCGCGCCCGGAGCCTCACGGACACCGTGACGGCGCTGTTCGTGGAACCCATCTAGGAGGAGGGCATGAAGACCATCGGGCTGATCGGCGGCATGAGCTGGGAATCCACCGTGCCCTACTACCAGATCATCAACCGCACCATCGCCGAGCATCTGGGCGGCCTGCACTCGGCCAAGGTGCTGCTCCATAGCGTGGACTTCCACGAGATCGAGGAGCTCCAGCGCACGGACCGCTGGGACGAGGCGGGGCGCATCCTCGCATCGGTCGCAGCGGGCCTCGAAGGCGCGGGCGCGGATCTCCTGGTGCTCTGCACGAACACCATGCACAAGGTCGCGCCCGCCATCGAGGGCCGGGTGCGGATCCCCCTCTTGCACATCGCCGACGCCACGGCGGGTGTGATCGTGGAGCAGGGCCTGGAGACCATCGGCCTGCTTGGCACGCGCTTCACCATGGAGCAGGCCTTCTACCGCGAACGCCTGGAGGCGCGTGGCCTAACGGTGCTCGTGCCCGAGGCCGCCGATCGCATCGCGGTCCACGACGTGATCTTCCGTGAGCTGTGCCTGGGTCGGATCGAGGAGACGTCCCGCGCCGCCTTCCGCCGGATCCTCGGGGATCTCGCCTCAAAGGGCGCCGAGGGCGTGATCCTGGGCTGCACGGAGATCTCCCTGCTGGTACGGCCAGAGGATGCTGCCATTCCCCTCTTCGACACCACGGAGATCCACGCGCGCCAGGCGGCGCTCAAGGCCTTGGAGGACTGAGCGTGTTCACCGATGCCCGCAGCAAGCGGATCGTCTTCGTGGCCCACTGCGTCCTGAACCAGAACGCCATCTCGGACGGCACCGCGGACTTCCCCGGCACAGATGAAGCCGTCGTGCGCCGCCTGCTGGAGGCGGGCGTGGGCATCGTGCAGCTGCCCTGCCCCGAGCTGAACTGCCTGGGCTTGGACCGCGGCGATCCGGAAGGGGCAAGCCGCTCCGTGATCGTGGAGAACACGCGCATCCGCAGTGCCATGGAAGCCGCGGCACCGGGGCGCATCCTGGGCACCTTGGTGGAGCAGGTCGTATTCCAGGCGGAGCAGTACCATCGGCATGGCTTCCGGGTGCTCGGCCTGATCGGCATCGACCGCTCTCCCAGCTGCGGCGTGAACACCACCTCCAGGCTCAATCAAGAGGAACCTGGCCGCGGCGTCTTCATCGAGCTCCTGCGGCGTGCCCTGGCGGACCGGGGTCTGCACATCGACATGACCGGCATCAAGGCTTCCCGGCCCGACGAGGCCCTGAGGCGAATGGAAAGCCTTCTGGCATAGCGCTCCAGCGTCCCGCCGATGCAAGTCCAGAGGAGGGATCTCACGGACGAGTGAACTCCGTGGTGAGGATCCTCAGAAACTCCCCACTTTTTCTCATCTCCTTTAACGCTTGATTGAATCGCTGGAGCAAGACGGTCTGGCCCGCCGCCTTCGAGAAGGCCAGATAGGCGGGTGCTTCCAGCAGCGGGGTCGGCGCCGCCACGACGGAAGGAAAGCGTGTCAGAAGGGGAGAAACCGACTCGGGGATGGCCACCATGACATCGATCCGGTGCGTGCTCAGCTTCAGGAAGTTCTGCTCATCGGTGCTGACATCCTCGACCTTGAAAAGGCCCGCACTTCTCGCATTGTCGAATTCGTCGCCATAGCTCCAGCCCCGCATGACTCCCACCCGCTTGCCCTTCAGGTCCTCGACCTTGGTGAAGGGCAGGTAGTTCGACCTCATCGAGTAGACAACCAGCCGTTCGGTCAGGAGCGGTTCGCTGTAGTCATAGCGCTTCAGGCGCTCCGAGTTCTTGTAGATGCCGGCGGTCCCGGACAGCCCCTGGTCCATCTCATGGATGGCCCGTGCCCAGGGTTTGGGTGCAAGTTCGACCGGAACACCCATTTGCTGGAAGGCGGCCTGAACGAGAGCGGAATAGAAGCCTTCGGCCTTCCCGTCGGCGTTGTACATGTAGGGTGGATGCGCCTCGTCGACATTGATGAGGAGTGGGTCGGCGGCGAAAGCGACCAGGGACAGGGCCGCGAAGGCAATGGACCGGAGCAGGCGGAAGGTCGTCATGGCGGAATCCGGAAGTGCCGGAAATATAGCCTCCCATGCGTGTCGGGGCCATGGAAAAACAGCGGGCGACGTGTTCTTGGAGTCCGGGTTCTCCCTGGCACATCCCATGCACACGTGTCGTGTCCCAGAGCCTGTCATGAATGCTCAGGCCACCGGAGAAGTCTGGGCCTATGAAAGATGCAGATGGGATTCCCTAGCACTACTGTGTTATAGCCACACATGGAGCACCTCGATTCTCCCCGCACGC
>CAYZND010000328.1:0-4341 GCA_964479495.1 uncultured Mesoterricola sp. | reverse complement strand
AACCCGTGGAAGGTCTCGAGATCCTGCAGCAGCGCCGGTCCGGGGCCCAGGGGAGGCATCGCGGGTTCGGACGGGGGCGGACGAATCCCCCCTCGAATCTTCCCAGCCGGGCCTTGGCAAGGCAAACGCCTTACACTTCCCCTGTCGTCACGGTCCTGCATCACCGGAACATCCAAGCCTTCAAGCCAGCGAGGGTCCACCATGGTCATCGGGGAAATCAATGAGATCTTCCGGAAGTACAAGTCGGACAAGGAAATCTTCCACAACCTGATGCCCCTGCGCGCCCGGGAGATCCTCCTCATCGCCCCTGCCTTCGATGCCTTCACCCTGGAGCAGGACGTGCTGCTCACGGAGGTGCTCTTCGACGGCTACCACCAGCTCAACATGAGCAATCCGCCCCGGGTGACCAACGTCTCCACCGTGGAGGACGCGCTGGAGGTGTTGGAGAGCCGGCACGTGGACCTGATCATCGTCATGAGCCGCCTGGGCCAGGCCAGCCACTTCGAGCTGGCCCGCCGCCTGCGGGAGGCTGACGCCAAGATCCCCATCTTCCTGCTCCTGAACGACAACGTGGACGTGGGGATCATGGACCAGCGGCGCCAGGAGTTCCTGCGCTACTACGACCACATCTTCGTCTGGAACGGCAACCCCGAGATCTTCATGGCCATGGTCAAGTTCATGGAGGACCGGAACAACGTCTTCAACGACACCGCCATCGGCCTGACGCGGGTCATCCTCCTGGTGGAGGACAGCGTGCGCTACTACTCGCGCTACCTGCCCATCCTCTACGGCGAGATCATGAAGCAGACCCAGCGCCTGGCCTCGGACCGGAAGATCGACAGCGCGTTCCGGGCCCTGCCCATGCGAGTCCGGCCCAAGGTGATCCTGGCCACGTCGTACGAGGAGGCCCTGGCCTACGCCGAGCAGTTCAAGGACTACCTCCTGTGCGTGATCTCCGACCGCAAGTTCCCCAAGGGCGGGGTCCTGGACCGCGAAGCGGGCATCAAGCTGATCCAGGCCATCAAGGCCTGGAACCCCGACCTCCCCACCCTGCTGCAGTCCTCGGACCCTGACAAGGAGGCCTGGGCCACGGCCCTCAACAGCTGCTTCATCAACAAGAACTCCTACACCCTCGGCAACGAGCTCTCGAACTTCTTCTATCAGTATCTAGGCTTCGGCGACTTCATCTTCCGCGACAAGACGGGCAAGGAGATCGCCCGGGCCGTCAACATGGCGGACCTGAAGGAGAAGCTTCAGACCGTGCCGGTGGAGTCCGTCATCTACCATGCCTCGCGCAACCACTTCTCCGCCTGGCTCATGGCGCGCGGCGAGGTACAGGTGGCCCAGGTGGTCCTGAAGGTCCAGACCACGGACTTCGACGATCCGGAAGACCTGCGCGCCTTCCTCATCAACATGGGGGATCTGATCCAGACCCTGAAGGCCAAGGGCAAGGTCATCCCCTTCACCGAGTCCTTCCACAAGGAGGAGCACAACATCCTGCGCATGGCCGAGGGCTCCCTGGGCGGCAAGGGCCGCGGCGTGGCCTTCACGAACGCCCTGCTGGCCAGCCTGAACCTGGAGCAGGTCTTCCCGAACGTCAACATCCGCATCCCGCGCAGCATGGCCATCGGCACGGACGAGTTCTGCAGCTTCGTGGAACGCAACGCCCTGTGGGAGACGCTGCAGAACGAGATGGACAGCGCCACCATCAAGCGCCGGTTCCTGATGGGTTCCCTCTCCTCGGCGCTCATGCGCAAGCTCCGCACGCTCCTCGAGCACGTGAAGAGCCCGCTGGCCGTGCGCTCCTCCGGGCTCCTGGAAGACAGCCTCTCCCACCCCTTCTCGGGGCTCTACAACACCTTCTTCCTGCCCAACAACCATCCGGACCTGGAGATGCGGGTGGCCCAGCTGGCGGAGGCCATCAAGCTGGTCTATGCCTCCGTCTACTCCAAGGAGGCCCGCGCCTACTTCGAGGCCATCGACTACAAGATCGAGGAGGAGAAGATGGCCGTGCTCATCCAGGAGGTGGCCGGCAGTCGCTTCGGCGACCACTTCTACCCCCACGTCTCCGGCGTGGCCCAGTCCTTCAACTACTATCCCGTGGCCTATACCCAGCCCCAGGACGGCATCGCGAACCTCGCCGTGGGCCTGGGCAAGTACGTGGTGGAAGGGGCCAAGGCCTACCGCTTCGCCCCGCCTTACCCCGAGCTGGACATGCTCGTGCCCAAGGAGCAGGTGCGGACCACGCAGAAGCAGTTCTATGCCCTGGACATGAGCCGCACCACCGTGGACCTCTTCAATGGCGAGGACGCGACGCTGCTCAAGCTGGACATCAAGGAAGCGGAGAAGGATGGGGCCCTCCACCACTGCGCCTCCACCTGGGATGCCAACGATGTCCGCATCCTCGACGGCCTTGACCGGCCTGGGCCGCGCATCGTCAACTTCCGCAACATCCTGAAGTACGACGTGTTCCCCCTGGCGAGCATCCTGCAGCACGCCCTGGAGCTCATCCGCAACGCCATGGAGACGCCCGTGGAGATCGAGTTCGCCGTGAACCTGGAGCCCGATCCCCGGAACAAGAAGCCCACCTTCTACCTGCTCCAGATCAAGCACCAGCTGCTGGACTCCAGCGATGTGAACCTGTCCCTGGCGGACCTGGATCCGGCCAGCATCTTCCTCTTCTCCGAGAAGTGCGTGGGCAACGGGGTGGTCGACGGTCTGAGGGACATCGTCTGGGTGGACCCCGACCGCTTCGACAAGTTCGCCACCCTGGAACTGGCCGGCGAGCTGGAGCGTCTGAACGATGAGTTCAGGATCGCGGGCGGCAAGTACGTCCTCCTCGGTCCCGGCCGCTGGGGCAGCAGCGACCAGCACCTGGGCATCCCCGTGGCCTGGGCCTCCATCTCCTGCGCACAGGCCATCGTGGAGTATGCGATGGAGAACTTCCAGGCCGACGCCTCCCTGGGCTCCCACTTCTTCCACAACGTGACCTCGCTGAACATCGGCTACTTCACGGTGCCCTACCCGCGCGGCACGAGCCTCCTGGACTGGGACTGGCTGCGCCGACAACCCGAAGTGAAGCGCATCGGATGCCTGGTGCACACGCGGGTGGAGACGCCCATCCAGGTGGTCATGGATGGGCGGCGCAGCTCTTCCGTCATTCTCAAACACCCTCCTGCGCCCAAGGCGGAAGAAGCCTAAAGGAAAAGGGAGGACCCGAGGGTCCTCCCTTTTCTTCAGACGATCGGTCGGGACTAGACGAGGCCCTGGTCGATCATGCTGTCGGCGACCTTGAGGAAGCCGGCAATGTTGGCGCCGTTCACGTAGTTGCCGGGGGTGCCGTACTTGGCGGCGGCTTCGACGCAGGCGGTGTGGATGTTGATCATGATGTTGTGGAGCTTGGCGTCCACTTCCTCGCGGGTCCAGCCGAGGCGCATGGAGTTCTGGGACATCTCGAGGCCGGAGGTGGCCACGCCGCCGGCGTTGGAGGCCTTGCCGGGCGCGTAGAGGATCTTGTCGCAGTTGGCCTGGAAGAATTCCACGGCTTCCAGGGTGCTGGACATGTTGGAACCCTCGGCGACGACCTTGCAGCCGTTCTTCATGAGTTCCTTGGCCTCTTCCAGGTTCAGCTCGTTCTGGATGGCGCAGGGCAGGGCCACGTCCACGGGGACTTCCCAGGGGCGCTTGCCGGGGATGAACTTCGCGGACTTGTACTTGTCGGCGAAGGGGGCCACGCGCATGCGGTCCGTGCGGAGCATCTCGTCCAGGTAGTCGATCTTGTCGCCGGAGATGCCAGCTTCGTCATAGATGTAGCCGTCGGGGCCGGAGATGGTGACCACCTTGGCGCCCAGGTCGTTGGCCTTGAGGGCGGCGCCCCAGGACACGTTGCCGAAACCGGAGATGGCGACCTTCTTGCCCTTCATGCTGTCGCCCTTGGTCTTCAGCTGCTCTTCGGCGAAGTAGACGACGCCGTAGCCGGTGGCTTCGGGGCGGATGAGGCTGCCGCCCCAGTTGCGGCCCTTGCCGGTCAGCACGCCGGTGAACTCGTTGGCCATCTTCTTGTACATCCCGAACATGTAGCCCACTTCGCGGCCGCCCACGCCGATGTCGCCGGCGGGCACGTCGGTGTCGGGGCCGATGTGGCGCCACAGCTCGCCCATGAAGGCCTGGCAGAAGCGCATGATCTCTTCGTCAGACTTGCCTGACGTGTCGAAGTTCGCGCCGCCCTTGCCGCCGCCCATGGGGAGGCTGGTGAGGCTGTTCTTGAAGATCTGCTCGAAGCCCAGGAACTTGAGGGTGTCGAGGTTGACGTTGGGGTGGAAGCGGATGCCGCCCTTGTAG
>CAYZND010000327.1:0-4345 GCA_964479495.1 uncultured Mesoterricola sp. | reverse complement strand
CTGCCGGGCGGGTTCGAAGAGCTTGATGGTACCGATGATGTCGTTGTCCACCCGGAGCGGGATCACGAGCACGGAGCCCAGGGGGCACTTCTCCAGGTGCGGGCAGCGGAAGGGCTCGTGGATTCCGTCCAGGAAGAGCACCTCCCCTTGGGAGATCGTCCGCCGGCACTCCTCCCCCAGTTCCGAGCCGGGCACGTGGTGATCGGCGCCCAGGCCCACGAAGGCGAGGACGGTCCGGGTGTCCGTGATGGCAACGGCGCCCACGCCGGTCTCCTCCTGGATGATCCGGGCCAGCTCCGGGGCGGATTCCCGCGTGAAGCCCTTGGCCAGGATGCCCAGGGTGCGTCCGGCGATGCGCAGGGCCCGGGCCGTGGACACCGCTCCCACCTGATCGTAGACGTTGAGGCGGTCCTGGATGATCTTCATGAAGAGGGCCGCGCCCGCCGAGTTGGCCACGATCATGGGCACGGCGATGATCTGCACGAGCCGGAGAGCCTCCGGGAAGGGCCTGGCCGTCAGCAGGATGATGACCATCTGCAGGGTCTCCGCGACCACCATCGTGACGAAGGCCGTGGAGGGATTGAGGGCCCGCTCCGGCGTGTGCCGCCGGACCATGGCCAGGTAGACCAGGCCGCCCACCAGGCCCTCGACGGTGGTGGAGAGGCCGCAGGCGAAGGCCGTGAAGCCGCCGTAGAAGTAGCGGTGGATGCCCCCCGTGAGGCCCACGGCCAAGCCCAGGGCCGGGCCACCGACCAGGCCCGCCAGAACCGGGCCCATGGCACGCGTGTTGGCCACGGCGCCCTGAACGGGCAATCCCAGGTAGGTGCCGCCGATGGAGATGGCGGAGAAGAAGACGTAGAGGATGATCCAGTTGGGAAAGCGCAGGCGGTCTTCCCGCCGCAGCCGGAAGCCCGGCGAGTTGCAGTAGACGTAGGCGATGAACAGGAAGAAGGACATCACCTGGATGAGCGAGAAGAGCAGCATCATCGGCGTCCCCGAGCGGTTCGTTCCCCATCACGATACCGGTTTTCGGCGTCGAAGGTCGCCGGGATGGGACCGGGTGGCCCACCGGTGCCGCCGCTTGGGTGGCCTTTCCGGCCGGATGGGTTCCCATCCCTGCCGGTCACCCAACTTCCTGTCACGGGAACGAAACCGGGCAGGATGATGGCCCGCAGACATCCGTTCCCATTCCCAGGAGGAGAGGCATGAACATTCTCTTCATCGTGCTCGGCGCGTCACTGATCCTGTGGTTCGCCTACAGAGCCTACGGCGCGTTCCTCGCCAAGAAGGTCTTCGAGCTGGACGACAGCCGGAAAACGCCCGCCGTCGAGCTGGAAGACGGCGTGGACTATGTACCGGCCGAGGCCAAGTTCCTGGCTGGTCAGCACTTCTCGGCCATTGCTGCCGCCGGCCCGATCACGGGGCCGATCCTGGCGGGCATCCTCTTCGGCTGGGTACCGGCCCTCCTCTGGATCATCATCGGGTCCATCTTCATCGGCGGCGTCCATGACATGGGCTCCCTGATCGCTTCGGTCCGCCACAAGGCCAAGTCCATCACCGAGGTGGTGCGACAGAACGTCTCCAGGCGAGCCTACATGCTCTTCATGCTGTTCATCTGGATCACCCTGGTCTACGTGATCGTGGCCTTCACGGACCTGACGGCGGGCTCCTTCGTGGGCACCATCACCCTGGAGAACGATGCCAAGCTGCCCGGCGGTGCCATCGCCAGCTCCTCCCTCCTCTACCTCGTATTGCCCATCATCATGGGCTTCCTCCTGCGCTTCACCAAGACG
This sequence comes from uncultured Mesoterricola sp., assembly GCA_964479495.1. Classification (GTDB taxonomy): domain Bacteria; phylum Acidobacteriota; class Holophagae; order Holophagales; family Holophagaceae; genus UBA1801. Next base: position 2,552 of record CAYZND010000327.1, on the reverse strand, counting down.
CCCCTGTGGCTCGCCACGGCGATCTTCCTGCCCCTGGTGGGCGTGGCCATCTGGGTGGGGCAGTACATCCCCCTGAGCCTCGACACCATGCTGGGCATCGCTCCCGCGAGCGCCGCCAAGATCTGGTCCGTGTTCATCCTGGCCTACTGCCTCGTGGCCGCCGTGATCCCCATGTGGGCGCTCCTGCAGCCCCGGGGCCACCTGGGCGGCTACTTCCTGTACGCCTCCCTCGCCGCGGCGGGCATCGGTCTCATCTTCGGCGGCTTCCAGGTCCAGTATCCGGCCTTCACCAAGCCCTTCGACAACATGGGCGCCATGTTCTTCCCCATGTTCCCCATCCTGTTCATCACCGTGGCCTGCGGCGCCTGCTCGGGCTTCCACTCCCTGGTGAGCTCCGGCACCACCTGCAAGCAGATCCAGAAGGAGTCGGACACCAAGCCCGTGGGCTACGGCATGATGCTCCTGGAAGGCCTCGTGGCCGTCATCTCCCTGGCCTGCGTCATGATCCTGCTGCCGGGCGACCCTCTCACCAAGAAGGCCCCGAACTTCATCTACGCCTCCGGCATCGGCGCCTTCCTGAAGCTCGTCGGCATTCCCCCGGCCCTGGGCATCGCCTTCGGCCTCATGGCCTTCACCACCTTCGTCTACGACACCCTGGATGTCTGCACCCGCCTGGGCCGCTACATCCTCGAGGAGATCACGGGCTGGAAGGGCTGGGCCGGCAAGACCGTCGCCACGACGCTCACCGCCGGCGTGCCCCTCTACTTCGTGATGCAGACCATGCTGGATGCCAAGGGCAATCCCATTCCGGCCTGGAAGGTCTTCTGGAACACCTTTGGCGCCTCCAACCAGCTCCTGGCCGCCCTCGCGCTGGTGGGTGTCACGGTGTGGCTCCTCAACACCAAGCCCAAGAGCAAGGTGTGGATGGTGCCCTTCTTCCCCGCCGTCTGGATGTTCATCATGTCCAACTGGGCCCTGGTGCGCAGTGTCCTGGACGGCTGGGTCTGGCACACCCCCGGCATCCACCCCGCCGTTCCCGTGGTGTCCCTGGTGCTCATCTCCCTCTCCGTGCTGATGGCCATCGAGACCCTGGGCGCCATCTTCTTCTGGAAGGGGAGCCGGGAGCCCGAGCTGGATATCCAGGAAGGCTGAGCAGTCCCGGAATCCAAGGAAAGCCCGGCTTCGTGCCGGGCTTTTCCAGTCCGGGTGACTGCTTCCCGGCCGTGCACCGGGCGTGGATAATCATGGGCTGGCATCCTGATACGGATCGACCCCCCCACGTGATCATTTTCCGGCAAAGGCCTCATGTACAAATACGAGATTGAAGGCGGCTTCCCCATCAAGGGCACCGTGCGCGCGTCCGGCAACAAGAACGCGGCGCTGCCCTGCATCGCGGCGACCCTGCTCACCGAGGAACCCGTCATCCTCCGCAACATCCCGGACATCGAGGATGTCCAGGTCATGTTCGACATCCTGCGCTTCCTGGGCACCAAGGTGGACCGCCTGGGACCCAACGACTGGCGGGTGGATACGTCCGGACTGAAGGGTTCCGAGATCCCCGTGGAGCAGGCCAAGCGGATCCGCGCCGCCATCCTCTTCGCGGGGCCGCTGCTGGCGCGGACGGGGCAGGTGATCCTGGCTCCTCCCGGTGGCGACGTGATCGGCCGGAGGCGCCTGGACACGCACTTCCTGGCCCTGGAGGAGCTGGGCGCCAAGGTGGCCATCAACGGCCAGTACACCTTTTCGACTCCGCGGCTGACGGGCACGGACATCTTCCTGGACGAGGCCTCCGTCACCGCCACGGAGAACGCCATCATGGCCGCCGCGCTGGCGGAAGGCACCACGATCCTCCGCAACGCCGCCAGCGAACCCCACGTGCAGGACCTCTGCCACCTGGTCAACGCCATGGGTGGGAAGGTGTCGGGCATCGGCTCCAACATCCTCACCATCGAGGGCACGCGGAAGCTGCGTGGCGCGGACTTCGCCATCGGTCCCGACTTCATGGAGATCGGCTCCTTCATCGGCCTCGCGGCGGTGACCCGGGGCGAGTTCACCATCGAGGGGGTCCGGCCCGAAGACCTGCGCATGATGCGACTGGCCTACGCCAAGCTCGGCATCCGCTGGCAGATCGAAGGCACCACCCTCCACGTGCCCGCCGACCAGGCCATGGCCGTGAATCCGGATCTGGGCGGCCAGATCCCCAAGATCGATGACGCGCCCTGGCCCGGCTTCCCCCCGGACCTCACCTCGATCATCACGGTCATCGCCACCCAGGTGCAGGGCACGGTGCTCGTGCACGAGAAGCTCTTCGAGTCCCGCATGTTCTTCGTGGACAAGCTCATCGGCATGGGGGCGCGGATCATCCTCTGCGACCCCCACCGTGCCGTGGTGACAGGCCCGGCGAAGCTCAACGGCTCCACCCTGGTCTCTCCGGATGTGCGCGCCGGCATGGCCATGGTCATCGCCGCCATGTGCGCCGAGGGGCGCAGCACGATCCACAACGTCTACCAGATCGAGCGCGGCTACGAGCGCCTCACCGAGCGGCTCACGGC
>CAYZND010000326.1:0-4361 GCA_964479495.1 uncultured Mesoterricola sp. | reverse complement strand
CGCAGCCAGGCGGCCACACTGGAGGCGCTCCTGCCGACCCGGTGCTTGTTCAACATCCCCTCGACCACGCCGGTGGAGAGACCGTCGACGGAGACGTTCCCCATGCCGTAGAGGTGCAGGCGCATAAATTCACGAACGGACTTCACGTAGGCGTCGCTGAGCTCGCCAGTAGCCACCTTCGCCTCGGCGTCCTCAATCCAGCCCTTCACCGCCTCCGCCAAGGTCGGGATGGGCTCCTTGCCTCGGGCCCGGAGCTTCTCCACTCCGCGGAGTCGATTGGCCTCGATCTCAGCCTCTTCCTTTCCGAGGTCGCCTAGGCTCACCTGAACGCGCTTCGAGTGTTTGATGTGCGAGCGGGCCAGCCGGCAGGCGTCGCACTCGATCGGCAGGCACTCCACCGTGAAGCGGCAGATGCGGTTCCCGGTATTCTTGTCGCGCCATATCCTCATGCCGCCCTGTTCCGCTTGCCAGCGAACTCGATCAGGTACCAGTCCCAGACCTCAGGCCAGGAGTAGAGAATTCTATGGCCTTCGGCGACGAATGGGATGTGGTTCTTCCGGCTGCGCCAGGCGATGAACTTGTGAGGTCCGATGCCCTTCCCGGTCTTCACCTTGAAGCACTGGGAGATGACAGGGCCCGGGACTAGATCGCGGCCATTAAGGATTTTTTGAATTTCACCTTCAGGGTCTGCCATGGCGGAATCCGTAAAAACGTTGGAGACGTGGACACGATAAAAAAGCGAAGTTAAGCTAATGACGGGGGCTGCGGTGCGTACGGGGAGCTTGATGCACCGAGTGAAGGAGGGCGGCTGTCAAGTCGCAATCGGGACGGGGTTCTCCGTGTTCCTGCTCGAGGGAGTCAGGTTCGTGGTGCTGATGAACGATCGACTCCAGACGTGGGAGCTTGCCGAACTCCCGGATCGATACGGAGTGAATCCCTTCGAAGCGATGATCCTGTTCAGTGATGAGCAGCGTGCAGCAGGATGGCCGTGGACGACCCCCGACGAACCAGAGCCGCCAGCACGGGCGCCCTACGTTCCACCACCTCCAAGCCCGCACGTCGAGACACCGAAGGAGACTCGACGTCGTCAGCGGCGCGAGAAAAGGGAACGGCCAAAGCCTGTACTTGGCGGTGGTCATCCATGGCTGTTTAAAGATTGAGGTCAGTTGTGTATTGTTGTTGTATGAGAAGCTTGTTTTTTCGTTGTATCGCACTATCGCCCAGGAGGTAGAACATGGCTCGGAGTACCAGATTGTTTCGTGTGTGCCTGTTCGCTCTCTGTGCGCTTTCGCCTATCGTTGCGCCAGCGCAGCCGACGCAAGGGAAAGTGGAGCGCGTGAAAGCTCTGGGGCCCGCGCTTCATTTGCAGTTCCTGCCGCGATGTCTCCAGCTCATGGAGAATCATCTGCAGATGCATTTCCCAGACGTGATGGTGAAAGGGATTGGTACGGGAGCAAAGCTGGGGCCAGGGTGGCGTCCTGGCGACCCATCCTACGAAAAGGCGGTACAACTCATCGAACGGACCGTTCGGAAAGAGGAAGCCTCGCAGGGGAAACCCCTCATCCAAATGGATTTCGGCAAGGTTGCCCCTTTCGTCGCGGAGAACATGTCCGAAGGCGAGATTAGTACCTTTTCGCGCATGCTTAATAGCGAATTTGGGCGAGCGATTGTCAGGGTGGCAGACGCAGGAGCTGTATCGGAATTCGATATGCAGATGGAGAGGCTTGGTGCGATATCGCCAGAGGTTCGAACTCAGATAGATGAGATCAAACGGGAGGCGAAGAAGGTCTTCACGGACACGGTGCTCAAAATGTCGGCCCTGGAAGCGAAATATCCAAAAGAGGCAGCGGAATTTAAGACGTTTTCGAAACGGTTGGATGGAGACGTGGGTAAGCGACTGGGGGAGATGCTGATCAATGACTCCATGGCTCGGGCTGCCGGCCTTGTTTTCGACATCATGCCTGAGCTCAGGCAGATTGTTAAAACCTACAGGGAAGCCAATCCACCAACTGAATAGTCGGCCGTGGAGGTTGTTCACTCGCTGTTCGTTTTCGCGCATGTGATGTCCTCTACTGCTTCTTCGATCTGCCCTTTTGCCCGCGCTTGCGGATGCTGAATCGGAGCGTCCGGAGGTCGAAGCCGCGGGATTCCAGCTGGTCCAGGAAAAACCGGTCCAGCACGGAGACCACCACGCGGCCGTCCTCGGGAGAGGCCCCGTGGAGCCGGACCACCAGTTGCTGCTCGGTCCGGCTCCAGTTCATGGCAAGCTCAGGGAGGGTGCGGGGCATGGCTTAGGCGTCGTGGGCCTGCAGGCCGGGGAGAGGCTCGTCGGAGGCAGCGCCCGCAGCCGCGGGGACGGCGGCCTCGTAGTTGAGGACCTCCTGCTCCAGGTCGCGCAGCGTTCCCTTGGCGTCGCCCTTGGCGCGCCTGGCGCGCCAGGCGGGGGCCCATGCCTCGAACTCCTGGGCGTAGCCGGCGGCCTTGAAGGCGGCGTAGGCGCGGTCCAGGAAGGTGTCGTAGGCCTCGAGGTCAGCGATCTCCCAGGAGGACTCGAAGGACACCGCCAGGGGGCGATCCGGGCTGCCGGTGATGACCTCCGCCTCCGTGAAGTCCTGCACCTCGTCGTCGGTGGGCAGGCCCATGGAGACCTCCGGCGCCACCGTGTTCACGAACCAGGCCGCGGAACGGTAGCGCAGCATCTGCTCGGGCATGGTCTTCCACTTCGAGCCGTCCTTGCTGAACCAGCCCTCAGCCTTGGCCAGCTTGATGGTGACCAGGGGGCCGACCAGTTTCTCGCCGGTGGCCTTCTCGATCGCCCAGGCCCTGCAGCCCCAATCGTCGGCGTTCTCCTTTCCGCTGAACTCGTAGCGGATCGGGCTGAAGCGGCCGCACTGGTTGAAGGTGGAGATCAGGAACTTGCCGCCCCAGCCGGGCCGGCCGTGCACGATGTAGAGGTTCTGCATCACCATCAGCGGCGAGGCGCCGATGCGCGCCGCCAGGTCGAGGGCGATGGCGCAGGAGGCGATGCCGTTGGGGCCCTGATACTCCTTGGGCACCAGGCTGCTGGCGGAGAACATCTTGGCCGCGCGCTGGATGGCCTCGAAGCCCTGCTGGGTGTCGAAGCCGAGCTTGATCACCTCCCCGGGGGCGGGGGTCTGCAGCGTGGCGGGGGTGAGGACTTCGGTCTTGGTTTCGGGATTCTTGGTCATGGCTCAGCGGCCTCCGATCTTCAACTCGGGGAAGAACTCGATGCCCGGAACCTTGGCGTTCTCCTTCTGGGTCCGGGCGATCTGCCCCAGAAGCATCTCGTTGGGCTGCATGAACTCGCGTGGGACCAGGGCCACGTCGACCACCCGGAACTTCCAGTTCGTGTTGCACCGGGTGCCGGCGGCCGTGGCCTTGACCGGCGCATCGGCCACCACGGTCACCATGGCCGCCTCGCGCAGGTTGTCCTTCACGGACTCCACGGCCTGGGCCTCCTGCTCCTGGAGCTGGGCCAGCTGCTTTACGGCCACCAGCTTCTGGAAGGGGTTCTGGGCCTCCTGGGCTTGGGCGGCCACGCGCTCCTGCTCCTGGCGAATCCCCTCGAGGCGGCGGCGCTCTGCTTCGGCCGCTTCGTGCTTCTCGCGCTCGATGCGCTCCTGCTCCTTGCGCGCGGCCTCCTCGGCCTCCCTGCGCTGCCGCTCCTCCTCGCGCTTGAAGGCGAGCATGGGGGCTTCGACGACCTTCAGGATGGCTTCCAGCTGATCGGAGATGGCCTTGTAGTCGGCGTTGATCAGCTTGACGGTGTCATTGAGGGGCTTCACCCGGGCGGTGCGGGCCGCGTCGATCTCCTTGATCTTGCCCTTGATGCTGGAGAAGAAGGCCCCGGCTTTGCGGTAGTCGTCGGCGTCCTTCACGACAAGGGCGCGCGCGGCAGCCATCAGGTCGTTGGCTTCGGCCTTGAGAGGCGCGGTGTCTTCCTGGGGCAGCGTCTGGAGCTGCAGGGCGGACGTTCCCTGGATCATGGGTTCCATGGCTATTCTCCGGAGGCGATGGCCAGCCTGCGCTGGTAGTCGAAGAGCTCCTGGTCCGTAGGCACGTCCCAGGTGATGGGGTTGCGGGCGAGGGCGACGGTGAGCAGGTCGTAGACCTTCTTCGTGACCTCGAGCTCGCAGTCCTCGGGCCAGATGGCGACCCAGGCCGGCTCGGCGGTCTTCTTCCAGTCCTTGCGCTTGAGGCCGCACTCGACACCGGCCTCCTCCAGCTGGTTGAGCAGGTCCTGCACGGTGCCCTCGGGATCCTCGTCGCCATCGAGCGGGTGGGAATCCTCGGGGAGGACGTCGATCACGGTCTCGGTGGAGCAGCCCAGGGTCTGAAGC
>CAYZND010000325.1:0-4392 GCA_964479495.1 uncultured Mesoterricola sp. | reverse complement strand
CTTCATCGACTTCGCCGGCCTGCCTCACCTCCAGGAGCAGAGCGATCCCGTGCGGCTGGAGGGGATGGGCGACGAACTCTGAGTCGCGCGGATCTCCAGGGCTCAGGTTTCATCTGAGGCCGCCGATGAGCTGAGGGATCCCACCCCCAGGATCGAACCTACTCGTCGAGCCGCCATGAAGGAGACATCCTCAATCGGGAGCTGGCCCCGCCTGCCGGGAATGTCCCTGCAGTGGAAGCTCTTCCTGGTGGGGGTGCTGGGCATCGTCACCTTTACGGTGATCATCTACGCCTCGATCATTCCCTATCTGGCGCAGGAGAAGCTGGCCGAGCGGCAAGGGAAGCTGCGGGCCGTCGTGCAGTCGGCGGCCTCCCTGGCGGACCACTACGAGCGGGTCGCGCGCAAGCAGGCGTGGTCCCCGGACCCCTCCCTGCCGAGAACCCAGGAGGAGGCCCAGCGGGCGGTCATCAAGAACCTGCGCGAGATGAGGTACGACAAGAGCGAGTGCCTCTTCATCCTCGACGGCAGCGGCACCGTGATCATGCATCCATTGAAGCCCGAGCTGGAAGGCCAGAACCTGCTCGAGGTGAAGGATCCCAACGGCATCAAGCTCTTCCGGGAGATGGTGATCCGGGCACAGCGGGACGGGGATGCCTTCGTGCAGTACACCTGGCAGTCCAAGTACAGCCCGGTCATCTTCGAGCCGCAGATGACCTATGCCAAATACAACTGGGCCTGGGATTGGGTGATCTGCTCAAGCCTCTATACCCAGGACATCGTGGAAGCCATGCGGGCCATCCAGACCCGTACGGCGGTGTACGTGATCCTGACGGCCGCCGTGGCTCTGCTGGTCCTCCTGGTCCTTCTCCAGCTGAGCCTTTCCCGCCCGCTCCGCAAGCTCCTCGCCGGCATCCGGGAGATCCGGGAGGGCAACCTCGCCTACCGCATCCCGCCGTCCTCCAGGGACGAGATCGGCTACATCTCCCAGGCCTTCAACCGCATGGTGGAGGGTCTCCAGGAGGGAAGAGACGCCATCGTCCGGTCGGAGGCCAAGTACCGGGAGATGACGAACCTGCTCCCGGACATCATCTACGAGGCGGATGCCCAACTCCGGATCACCTACCTGAACCAGACCGGGTTCACGCTGACAGGCTACACCCAGGAGGACCTCGATGCCGGTCTCTCCATCCGCGACCTCGTGGAGCCGGCCGACTTCGATCGGCTGGTGGGGCGGACCTGGAACCTGGCCCACCCGCGGTTCATGGCGATGCACAAGATCCTGAAGAAGGACGGGACCTTCTTCTACGGGGAGAACAACACCGCTGGCCGCTTCCAGGAGGGAAGGCTGGTGGCCCTCATGGGAAGCATCCGCGACGTGACCGAGAAGCAGAAGCTGGAAGACCAGCTGCTCCAGTCGCAGAAGATGGAGACCATCGGGACCTTGGCTGGCGGTCTGGCGCACGACTTCAACAACGTGCTGGGGGGGATCATCGGCACGCTCTCCATCCTCAAGTTCGAGCTGAACGAGGATGGGCAAGTGGACATGGAGGGCCTGAACCGGCGCCTGGAGATGATGGAGCGGGCGAGCCAGCGGGCCGCTGCCATGGTGAAGCAGCTCCTCACGCTGTCCCGGAGGAACGAGGTCGAGTTCGAGAGCGTGGACCTGATCGCTGCGCTCCTGAACGTGCGGCGGATCTGCGAGAGCACGTTCGACAAGTCCATCGAGCTGGCCTTTGACCTGCCGGCGCGCTCCTGCCTGATCCACGCGGATCCGACCCAGATGGAGCAGGTGTTCCTGAACCTGTGCGTGAACGCGGCCCATGCGATGACCGTCATGCGCGGGGAGGGCGAGGTCCACGGAGGCCGGCTGGTCGTCACCGTGGAGGAAGTCCGGGCCGATGCGGACTTCTGCGCCGCCCACCCCGGAGCCCGGCCCACAGCCTACTGGCGGGTTGCGGTGGGGGATACGGGCGTGGGCATGGACCAGACGACCCTGGCCAAGGCCTTCCTCCCCTTCTTCACCACCAAGGAGAAGGGGAGCGGCACGGGCCTTGGGCTCAGCATGGTCTACAACATCGTCCAGCAGCACGAGGGCCTCATCAACGTCTATTCGGAGGTGGGCATCGGCTCGACGTTCAACGTCTACCTGCCCGTCCACCGGAGCAAGGCTCCCGGAGAGCCCCAGCCGGCGACCCGGTCCCTGCCCAAGGGAGAGGGGTTGATCCTGGTGGTGGATGACGAGGAGGACATGCGCCAGCTGGCGGTGACCATCCTGGACAAGTGCGGCTACCGGACGCTCACGGCCCGCGATGGCGTCGAGGGCCTGGAGCTCTTCCGCGAGCGGCATGGGGAGATCAAGGGTGTGCTGCTGGACCTCGTGATGCCCCGGATGTCCGGTGAGCGGGTCCATCGCGAGATGAAGGCCATCGACACAGGGGTGAAGGTGATCCTGACCTCCGGTTTCAAGCAGGACGAGCGGGTCGAAGCGTCACTCCAGGAGGGGATCCAGGCCTTCATCCAGAAGCCCTACACCCTGGAGAAGCTGGCGGATGTCATGGACCGGGTCTTCGGAGGACACTGATATGCACTTCCGGGGCAGGTCGATCACGGGCATCGTGTCGCTGGCTTGGGCCGTCTCCTTGGCTCTCCTTGGCGTCGTCTCATGCGCTCCCAGGGGAGCTCGGGAGGACACGTCGGCGCTGGGTGAGCGGAATCCCAGGATCGAGAAGTGGGTCGAAGTCTTCCAGCCGTCCGTCCTGTCCGAGCCGGAGCGGCGGGCGGAACTTGCATGGTTCCGGGAGGCCGCGAAGGGTCTGGAAGGCATCCGGATCACCTCGGTGGCGGAGAACATCGACACCCACTACTGGGAGAGCCGAGTGCTCACCCGGGCCTTCGAGGATGTCACCGGCATCCAGGTGGAACACCGGATCATCCCCGAGGGGGACCTCGTGCCCCTGGTGGTGGAGCAGGTGGAGAAAGGAGTCCGCCATGCGGACATCTTCGTGAACGATGCGGATCTCATCGGCTACCACCTGCGCACCCAGGGCTTGGTGAACCTCACGGACTACGTGAAGGGAGAGGGCCAGCGCTACACCAATCCCAGCCTCGACCTCCCGGACTTCCTCAACCTGGAGTTTGGGCAGGACTACGATGGGAACCAGCTCCAGCTGCCCGACCAGCAGTTCCTGAACCTCTACTGGTTCCGCTACGACTGGTTCACCCGGCCGGACCTCCAGGCGAAGTTCAAGGCCCAGTACGGCTACGACCTCGGCGTGCCCGTGAACTGGTCCGCCTACGAGGATATTGCGGCGTTCTTCACGAACACCCCCATCGACGGCAAGAAGGTCTATGGCCACTTCGACTACGGCAAGCCCTCGCCCTCCCTGGGCTGGCGCTTCACGGACGCCTGGCTGTCCCTGGCAGGCGTCGGAGACAAGGGCCTGCCCAACGGCACACCCGTGGACGAGTGGGGCATCCGCGTGGAGAACCGCATCCCCGTTGGATCATCCATGAGCCGCGGGGGAGAGGTGAACGGTCCCGCAGCCGTCTATGCCCTGGAGAAGTACTTGGAGTGGATGAGGAAGTATGCGCCTCCCGAGGCCCCCACCTGGGAGTGGCACGATGCCGGGCCGCTCTGCGCCAGAGGCGACATTGCCCAGCACATCTTCCAGTACGTCACCTGGCTCTCCGACCCCGCCTTCCACACCCCCGGCAGCCCCGTCTGCGACAAGGCGGGCAAGCCCCTCTGGCGGGTGGCTCCCACCCCCCACGGCGACTACTGGGACGAGGGCATGAAGCTGGGCTACCAGGATCCGGGCAGCTGGTCCCTCCCCAGGAACACGACGGAAAGGCAGCGGGCCGCGGCCTGGCTTTGGGCCCAGTTCTGCGTGTCCAAGACGGTCGCCCTCAAGAAGTTCGTCGTGGGCGGCACGCCCGTGCGCAGGTCCACGGTGTTCTCCGGCTACCTCACGGAGCACATGGACGACTACGGGGGACTCATCGAGATCTACCGCTCGCCTGAGGAGAAGAACTACACCAGCACGGGCCGCAACGTGCCCGACTACCCGCGCATGTCCCAGCTCTGGTGGAGGAACATCTCCAAGGCCATCACCGGGGAGCTGACCCCTCAGCAAGCCATGGACCGGCTGGCCAAGGAGCAGGACGACCACATGGCCACCCTCCGGATGGCCGCCTACTCCCCGCGGCTTCATCCGGAGAAGCCCCCCCAGGCGTGGCTCCAGGGGCATCCCGCGGATGTGTCGCCCAAGGCACCCAGGCCCCGGGCCAAGCCCCAGACGATCGCCTACGAGGAACTCATCCGGCGCTGGGAGCAGGAGCCCTAGCACTACTGTGTTAATAACGGCTTGCATATAGCTCGACTCGGCCCATCCT
>CAYZND010000324.1:0-4402 GCA_964479495.1 uncultured Mesoterricola sp. | reverse complement strand
AGCTGGACCTCATCAGCCAGCTCGTGGGCAAGCAGCAGAAGCTCATCACCGAGGTGATGCAGCAGCCGGGTGCCCAGGACAAGAATGTCCAGGAGGCGATCCGGGAGATCATGGCCTCGGGCAAGGAGATCCAGGACAAGGTCTTCGAGGCCATGGACCTCATGCAGTTCCAGGACATCACCCGCCAGAAGCTCGAGCGGATCGTCTTCCACCTGCGCCAGATCCACGACTACATCGTGGACCTCCTGGGCACGGGCCTGAAGAGCGAAGGCGAGCGGGCCTCCATCAGCCACACCATCCACCGCACGGGCACCACCCCGGACGAGCAGAAGGCCCATGCCGATGCCGTGGTGGAGGAGTTCATGAAGCGCCAGAAGAAGGACTAGACCATGGCAACCGCGGATGCTCAGGCCAGGCAAGCCAGCGATATCGTCCCTTCGGGCCAGCTGGTCACGTTTTCCCTCGACGGCGTGGAGTTCGGCCTGGACATCGATCGGGTCCAGGAGATCACGCCCCGCACGGACATCACGCCCGTGCCGGGAGCCCCCAGCTTCGTCCTGGGCGTCATCAACCTCCGGGGCACCATCATCCCCGTACTGGACAGCCGACTCCGCTTCCACCTCGCTCCCCAGGCGCCGACCCCCAAGACACGCATCATCATCATGAACCTGGCGGGCCAGGGCACCGGGCTGCAGGTGGATGCCGTCTCCGAGGTGGTCCGCCTCGACGACCTCACCATCCGCGAGACGCCCCCGCTCGTCGCCGGCGTGCGCAGCGACTACCTGGCCGGCATGGTCACGGTGGGCACCCGCCTGATCACCCTCATCGACCTGGACAAGATCCTGGACAGCTCCGAGTTCAGCCAGCGGGAGCTGCTCCTGGAGAGCAACACCGCGACGCCCGCCTTCGGCTCGGGCGGCCTGGAGAATCTCGAGGAGGCCGCCGTCGAGGAGCTGCCCTACGTCACCTTCGCCCTGGGCCAGGAGTCCTTTGGCATCAACCTGCAGCAGGTCGAGGAGATCATCGAACTTCCGCCGGTCACCAAGGTGCCCGATGCGCCCTCCTACGTCCTTGGCGTCATCTGCCTCCGGGACCAGGTGCTGCCGCTCCTGGACTTCATCCAGCTCCTCCGCGTGAAGGATGCTGCGGAGGCCCGTCCCCGCGAGATGGTGATCCTGCTCAACTTCGGCGAGGCCAAGCTGGGCATCGCCGTGGACGAGATCCAGGAGATCATCCGCCTGCGCGAGGAGGAGATCCTGCCGCCTCCCCAGACCCTCAGCGAGACCGAGACCTCCAAGTTCGAGGGCGTCGTGGTCCGGCCGGACCGGATGGTCAGCATCATCAAGGTCCTCAACATCATCCGTGGGGACGACCAGGCGAAGATCGCCGCCATGGGCACCAGCCTCCTCAGCAAGAAGGCGGAAGAGGTCCAGGTGGTCTCCCACGACCTGCCCCTGGTGGTGTTCCGGCTGGGCGCCGAAGCCTTCGGGCTGCGGCTCCACGAGGTGCGCGAGATCATCATGGTGGGCATGATCACTCCGGTCCCCCGGGCCCCCTCCTTCATCGACGGCGTGCTGAACCTGCGCGGCGAGGTCATGCCCGTCATCGACCTGCGAGACCGCTTCGGCCTGGAACGACAGCCCGCCACCAACCTTTCGCGCATTGTCATCACGCCCATCGCCGGCGTCTTCACGGGCCTTGTCGTGGACGCCGTGGAGGAGGTCAAGACCGTGGACGAGCGCAAGCTGGAGGATCCGCCCCGCGTGACGGCCGCCGGCGCCAATGCCTACATCCAGAAGGTGGCCAAGACCGACGCAGGCGTGATCTTCATCCTGGACCTCCAGCAGCTTCTCACCGATGTGGAGAGCCACCAGCTGGAGTCCTTCCAGGGCAAGAAGAGGGCTGAATCATGAGCGACTTCTCCCTGGACGATCCCAGCTTCTACGAAGACTTCCTGGTGGAAGCCCAGGAGCACTTCGAACTCATCGAGCAGAACTTCCTGGCCCTGGAGGAATCCCCGGGAAACCTGGACATCCTCAACGCCATCTTCCGCAGCGTGCATACCATCAAGGGCGCCTCGGGGTTCCTGGGGCTGGCCAAGGTCCAGTCCCTTTCCCACATCGGCGAGAACATCCTGGACGACCTCCGCAAGGGCCGCATGACCTTGACCCCGGAGGTCATGGAGCTGCTCTTCGAGACCGTGGACATGCTGAAGGTCCTGGTGGGGGACGTGGGCATCAACCTGCGCAAGCAAGGTGCGCCGAAGGACCCCGACACCACGAACCTCATCCATCGCCTGGAAGGTGTCCGCGACGGTGGCGGCGTGGCCAAGGCCGCTCCGACCCCGGTCGCCGCGAAGGCCGTCAGCGCCCTCAAGCTCCCGGCTCGCCTGGAAGAGCTGGATGCCGAAGCCCGCCAGGCCGTGGAAGAGGCCCTGGGCGGCGGGGGCACCGTGGTGGCCCTGCGCATCGAGCTCCTGCCGGCGCTGCTGGGGACGCCGTTCAACCCCATGTCCATGATCTCCATGGCCGACCTGGTGGGGAAGCTCCTGCACTCCACCAACCTGATGAAGCATGAGCCCGGCCTGGACGACTTCGAGGCGGACAAGTTCCCCTTCGACCTCGTGCTCCTGATCCAGCCCAGCGAGTCCGTGGAGGCGGTCCGCAAGCTCTTCAACGGCGTGAAGAACGTGCGCATCGAGTACTACCACCTGACTCCCGAGGGAGCCACCACGCTGGAGCCCTCCGAAGCGGCTGCCGTGCCCGCACCGGCAGCCCCCGTCGAAACCCCAGCCCCGGTCGCGCCTCCCGCGGCAGGACCGGGTCCCCAGGCCGAAGCGGACCTGGGCGCCAAGAAGGCCGCTGCCCCGACCGCCCCGGACAAGGCCGACAAGGGCAGCGACACCATCCGCGTCAGCCAGGCCAAGCTCGACAGCTTCATGAACACCGTGGCCGAGCTGATCATCAGCAAGACCATGATCAACCACATTGTGGAGCGCTTCGAATCCCTCGAACTCACCGGCGCCCAGGACGACCTAGTAAAGGAACTGCGCAAGTCCAGCGTCTACCTGGACCAGGTCAGCAAGGAGATCCAGGCCTCGGTGCTCGGCATCCGCATGGTGCCCGTGAAGACCATCTTCACCAAGTTCCCGCGCATGCTGCGCGACCTGGCCAAGGCCAGCGGCAAGAAGATCGAGCTGCAGATGGTCGGCGAGGACACCGAGATCGACAAGAGCCTCATCGAGGAGCTGGGCGATCCCCTCATCCACCTGATCCGCAACTCTGCCGACCACGGCGTCGAGACCCCGGAAGTCCGCCTCAAGAGCGGGAAGCCGGAGACCGGCACCGTCACCCTGCGGGCCCGGCACGAAGGCGACTCCGTGCTGGTCGAGATCGAGGACGACGGCAAGGGCATCGACCCCGCGGTCATCCGCAAGAAGGCCGTGGAGAAGGGCCTGATCACCCAGGAACGGGCGGACGCCATGTCCGACGACGAAGCCGTGGACATGATCTTCCTGCCGGGCTTCTCCACCGCCGCCAAGATCACCGACATCTCCGGTCGAGGCGTGGGCATGGACGTGGTCCGATCCAACGTCCGCCGCCTCAACGGGCGCGTCAGCGTCAAGAGTGCGGTGGGCAAGGGCTCGATCTTCACCCTCAAGCTGCCCCTCACCCTCGCCATCATCGATGCCCTCCTCATGCGCTCGGGAGGCCAGGTCTTCGCCCTGCCCGGCACCGCCGTGGAGGAGACCCTGCTGGTGCCCGTGGAGACCCTCTCCCACCTCACCCAGCGCAAGGCCATCAACCTGCGCGGCGAGGTCCTGGGCGTCTCCAGCCTCCGCGAACTCCTCCAGTTCAAGAACGGCGACGCGCACCACGCGGCCGGCACCGAGCTGCCCGTGGTCGTCGTGGCCACCCAGGGCCGCCGAATGGGCCTCATCGTGGATGCCTTCATGCGCCGCCAGGAGATGGTGATCAAACCCCTCGCTCCCTACCTCGCCAGCCTGCCCGGTATTTCCGGAGCCAGCATCATGGGCGACGGCGGCGTGGTGCTGATCCTTGATCCCGCAGAGCTCATGGCCCTCGCGGTCCAGGAGGCCCTGTGAACCTTGGCCTCTCCGATTCCGCCTTCGGGGCTCCCGCCCAGGGAGCCGGAGGGGAGCGCACTTCTGAATTCGCGCACCAGTACCTCACCTTCAACCTGAACAAGCGGACCTACGCGATCCCGCTCTCGGAAGTCGCCGAGATCACCAACAACCTCGAACTCAACCACATGCCCCACATGCCCAAAGGCGTGGAGGGCCTCCTGAACCTGCGGGGCAGCGTGCTCCCGGTGGTGAACCTGCGCACCCGCATGGGTCTCCCCCCCGTCGAGACCAAGGCCTTCGAGAACATCCTGATCC
>CAYZND010000323.1:2568-4411 GCA_964479495.1 uncultured Mesoterricola sp. | reverse complement strand
TACACCTCTCTATTCGTCGGCAGCGTCAGATGTGTATAAGAGACAGTTCCTGGCCGACCAGGATCATGCCGGCCAGGAAGCCGCCGAGGGCGTAGGGGCCGAGCAGGAAGCCGACGATCAGGGGGCAGGTGATGGCCAGGATGCCAGGGCCGATGAGTTCGCGCTGGGCAGTGATGGTGCAGATGTCCACCACGCGGCCGTAGTCGGGCTTCTTGGTGCCGGCCCAGATCTCCTTGTCGCGGAACTGCGCGCGGCATTCGATGACGATGTAGTAGGCGGCGCGGCCCACGGCGCGGATCAGCATGGAGCTGAACAGGAAGGGCACGGCGCCACCGATCAGGAGGCCGATGAAGACCTTGGGATCGGCCACGGAGAGCTTGCCGGCCTCGGCGAAGTACTGGGGCACGGTCAGCATGGCCAGCTTGTCCTCGCTGCCCACCGCGATGACCGCGATGAAGCTGGAGAACAGGGACACGGCGGCGATGACGGCGGAACCGATGGCGATGCCCTTGGTCTCGGCCTTGGTGGTGTTGCCCACGGCGTCAAGGTCGGCCAGGATCTGGCGGGCGCGCTTGTAGGAACCGGGGGCTTCCTTTTCCATCTCCTCCTTGTCGTAGCCCATCTCGCCAATGCCGTTGGCGTTGTCGGCGACGGGCCCGAAGACGTCCATGGAGATCGTGTTGCCCGTGAGGGTCAGCATGCCGATGCCGGTCATGGCGACGCCATAGGCGATGAACATGGGGGGCGTGCCAGCGTAGACCATCACAGAGAGCATGATCGAGACGGCGATGACGGCCAGGGTGGCGACGGTGGACTCGTAGCCGATGGCGAAGCCCTGGATGATGTTGGTGGCATGGCCGGTGGTGCAGGACTTGGCCAGGCTCTTCACGGGGGCGTGGCCCGTGTGCGTGTAATAGCTGGTGACCTTGTTGAGGGCCACAGCCAGCACGACGCCGATGAAGCAGGTGATGGCGGGGCGCATGTCAAGGCCGGCGATGCCGAAGTTGGCCCAGAAGGGAAGGTTGGCGGGATCGCCACCGGGGAAGCCGGCCTTGGCGACTTCGCTGATGGTCGCGGTGCTGAACTGGAGGTAGAAGAAGCCCAGGATGAAGAAGCCCACCACGCTGATGATGGAGCCGATCCAGAAGCCGCGGTGCACGCTCTTGAGGGCCGTGTCGGACGTGTCGTTGGGACCGGCCTTCACGGTGTAGGTGGAGATGATGGAGCCCAGCACGCCGATGCCGCGCACGAGCAGCGGGAAGATGACGCCCTTGTGGCCGAAGGTGGCCATGCCGAGGATCATGGCGGCCACGATGGTCACTTCGTAGGACTCGAAGATGTCCGCAGCCATACCGGCGCAGTCACCCACGTTGTCGCCCACGGCGATGACGGCGGCGTTGCGGGGGTCGTCCTCGGGGATGCCCGCCTCCACCTTGCCCACCAGGTCGGCGCCGACGTCGGCGGCCTTGGTGTAGATGCCGCCGCCCACGCGCATGAACAGGGCCAGCAGGGTGCCGCCGAAGCCGAAGCCCAGCAGGGCTTCATAGGCGTTCACGCCGAACATGAGGAAGATCAGCGTGCCGCCCAGGAGGCCGAGACCGTCCGTGAGCATGCCCGTGATGGTGCCCGTGCGGTAGCCCAGTTGCATGGCTTCGCCGTAGGAGTGCTTGGCGGCCGCGGCAACGCGCAGGTTGCCCTGGGTGGCCAGGCGCATGCCCACGAAGCCCACGAGCCAGCTGAACACGGCGCCCACGAGGAAGGCGCCGGCGCGGCCATAGCGATAGGCCTCCTCGTGGCCGGTGTAGGTCACGGCGAGGAGGATGGTGATGATCACGATGAGGGG
>CAYZND010000323.1:0-2558 GCA_964479495.1 uncultured Mesoterricola sp. | reverse complement strand
GAGGGGACCGATCTTGGTGAACTGGGCCTTGAGGTACGCGTTGGCGCCCTCACGCACGGCATCGGCGATCTCCTGCATCTTCTTGGTGCCCTGATCGGCGGCCATGACCTGCTTCACGAGCATCAAGGCGTAGATCAGGCCCGCCACGGCGATGGCCAGCACGACGAGGAGCGCGGTGCGCTCCAGGGTGTTGAAGCCGTAGCCCTCCTGGAAGGGGGAGAAGAAGGAGAACGGCATTCCGGTCCCTTCAGAGCCGGAACCGTGGGTCATTACCGGCTTGAAGGCGAAGGCTGCCCCGAAGAAGGCCAGCATGAAAAGCAGGTATAGCCTGCGTTTCAGCGGCGAGTTAAGGAGTCGGTCGGTCCACCTGCGTAGCATGCAATGCTCCTCAAGAAAGTGGAAATACAGCCGGTCGGGTTGTAACCCAACTATAACCGGCCTGAAGGGGGGCTAGCTAAAGACCAATTTCTTGCTTGTATCAGCCTAGCAAATCGTCTTCAAATGTCAAAAAAAAGTTGCCTCGTGTAAAAAAGAATGATGGCCGGATGATGGTCATCGAGCTCAAGACTTAGCTGTGGCGGGCTTTGGCATCGATCGCAAGTTGAAAACAGCGGGGGGATCGAAACCTGGGAGCGCATGGAATGTTGGATTCTACACGTTGGGCGCCATCACCAATTGTCCTCGGCTCGCAGACCTGCATTACAAAATGTCGGAATTCGTCTTTTCTTTTTGCTCGTTTGGTAAATCGTTCTTTGGGTTGACATAACGACAGATCGCCCCCTCCACTGGTAGGTGACCGTTCGGCCACGCACTTTCCGAGGATTCCCATGTCACGACCCTGCCCCTGCACCTCCAAGCTCACCTTCGACAAGTGCTGCGAGCCCTACCTCTCCGGCAAGAAGGTGCCCGAGACGCCTGAGAAGCTCATGCGCAGCCGCTTTTCGGCCTACGCCACCCGGAAGGTGGACTACCTCCTGGCCACCACCAGCGAGGAAGAGCGGGCGAAGATCGACCCTGACGAACTGGCGGGCTACTGCCGGACGGTGTCCTGCATCTCCCTGAAGGTCGTCAAGACCGAGGCCGGTGGTCCCCAGGACGAGACAGGCACCGTGCTCTTCCACGCCAGCCTCCAGATCAACGGCAAGCGCATGCTCCACCGGGAGTTGAGCCGCTTCAAGCGCGAAGATGGCCGCTGGGTCTACGTGGACGGCGACACGAACTAGAAGTTGGACTCGCACAGGGGCCGGAACACCAGGTCATGGATGACGGCATCCTCCGGGGCGAAGAGGACCTCCACGATCATTCTGGCGGCGCTCTCGGGGCGCAGATAGTCAGGCCGGGCCTGGGAACGGAACTCCGTGTCGACTCCGCCGGGGTAGACCGCCGTCACCTTCACGCCGGAGGTCCGCAGCTCCTTGGCCAGGATCCGGGTCAGGTCCCGGAGGCCTCCCTTCATGGCCGAGTAGATGCCCATGCCCTCGTTGGGATGGAGGGCGCAGGTGCTGAGGATGTTCACGATGTGGCCACGGCCCCGGGATCGCATGTCCCGGCCGGCCTCGCGGCAGAGCAGGAACGGGGCCCGCAGGTTGACGGCGAACTGCGCCTCGAACTCCTCGAGGCTCGCCTCTACCAGGGGTGCCTTGTGGTTGAAGCCTGCATTGTTCACGAGGCAGTCGGGGACCCCGCCAAGGAAGCGCTTGGCATCTTCATAGAGCTCCAGCACGTCCCCTGCCTTGGCGAGATCGCGGATCGAGACCTCGCACCCGCATTCACGCCTCAGCTCTTCCAGCCGCGCAGCATCCCGGCCGGTGGCGAAGACCCCCACCCCGCGACGGGCCAGCTCCAAGACCACATGCCGGCCAATGCCTCGGCTGGCGCCTGTCACCAGCGCCGTGCGGGGGGTGCTCATCGGGTCTGGCCCGCCTCGCCCAGGCCGCGGTTCATCCGTCCGATCAGCAGCGGTCCTTCGAAGATCAGGGCCGAGTAGACCTGCACCAGGGAGGCCCCATCCTGCAGGGCGATGCGGGCGTCCTCCGCGGAGCCGATGCCGCCGCAGGCCATGAAGGCCACGGACTTGGGGAGCTTCGCCAGGATCCGCCGCTGGACCTCACGGGCCTTCAGCTTGAGCCCCCGGCCCGACAGACCGCCATCCCCCCAGGCCTCGACCTTGGCCCGGTTGACCTCGGAGACGATGCCCCGGTCCAGGGTGGTGTTGGTGGCCACGATGCCGGAGATGCCGCAGGACACCGCCACGTCCACGATGGCGTCCAGCTCCTCGAAGGCAAGGTCCGGTGCGAGCTTGACGAAGAGGGGCTGCTTTTCCAGCCCCATCTCTCGCCGGATGGCCAGCATTCCATCCAGCAGGGGGCGGAGGGCTTCCGGGGCCTGAAGGCGGCGGAGGCCCGGTGTGTTGGGAGAGGAGATGTTGAGGGTCGTGAAGTCCACCAGGGGGGCGATGAGGCGATAGGCGGCCCGGTAGTCCCCCAAGGCCTGCTCCTCGGGGGTGACCTTGTTCTTGCCGATGTTGCCCCCCACGATCAGGCCCCGGGGGCGCTCCT
>CAYZND010000322.1:0-4469 GCA_964479495.1 uncultured Mesoterricola sp. | reverse complement strand
CCGGGGAAAGAATGGGCTGGCGAGCCTTCGCTATCCTAGCGGAAGCCCAGCACCCGGAGACAAGGCCCAATGACGCCTTTCAGCCTTCGCAAACTCCCGTCCTTGGAGGATCTCGCCGAGTTCCGGGAGGTCTACCTGGACTCCTGTGCCGAAGCCCAGGAGCTCTACCTGGAGATGAAGATCCGGAGCGCCGAGGCCCATGTCCTGGTGACGGAAGCTGGCGACGTTGGCTACGTCCTGGTGGGGCGGGACGGCGTGCTGTTGGAGTTTTTCGTCCGTGATGCCCATGTCCGGTATGCGGATGCCTGGTTCGGGGAGATCCTGCGGCGCTTGGGCATCCGCAAGGCGCTCTGCAAGTCCTTCGACGCCACCCTCCTGGCCTGTGCCATGCACCACCAGATCTCCGTCCGTGTGGAGGGCATCCTCTGCCGGGAGTGGATGGACGTCCCCCTGCGGGAGCTGGCGCCGGGCATCTCCACCCGCTGGGCCGAGCCCGCGGACGCCGCCCTGCTCATCGCGGTGAACGAGAACGTCTTCGACCATCCCGACGAGATCCATGCCTACACCCGGGACCGGAAGCTGCTCCTGTTCGAAACCGGCACGGGCCTGCTCGGATTCGGGTTGCATTCCAGGGTGATCCCCGGCCGGCCCGAGTTCGACATCGGCATGCTGGTGGTGCCGGACTATCGCGGGCAGGGGCATGGCAGCGCCATCATCCGTCACATGGCCGAGTACTGCCGCGACCGGGGCTGGCGGCCCATCTGCGGATGCGATGTGGCCAACACTGGCTCCCGCAAGTGCCTGGAGAACGCAGGCTTCATCCCCCGGCATCGCCTCCTGGAGTTCGCCTTCCCGGAGGGCTGAGGGGACGCGGTGCGTACAAAACCGCTTGCCCATTGTATAGTTTGGCCAGAACACACGGGTTCGAGGCCTCTCCTGCGCTGGAAACCCTGAGGTGCGCCAGGGGGCGGCATGATCCACGATCCGGAAAAATGGGACCAGGAGCGCGAGGAGCTCGACACGTGGAAGGATGCTTCCACCGTGGACCTCGTGGTCCACATCATGGAGCGCTACCACCGGGAGACCCGGTTCGGCATGGCCGAGCTGGAGAGCTACGCGGAGGAGGCCGCCCTGCTGCACGGCCATCGCGTCCCGGTCCTCATCGAGATCCGGGACGAAGTGGACCTGTTCTGCACGGAGATGCGCGGACACCTGAAGATGGAGGAGACGACCCTGTTTCCGGCCATCCTCGCCCGGGAGGAGGGCCGGGAAGTGCAAGTGGAGGCTGAGCTCGTGGACCCGATCGAGCTGTTCGAAGACGAGCACCAGGCTGCCGAAGGCCTGCTCAAGCGCATCTGGAAGCTCACGGGTGGCTACAAGGCCCCGGATGGCGCACCCGCCATCCAGCACCAGCTCTACCTGGCCTGCGAGACCCTGGCGCACAGCCTCCTGCGGCATATCTACCTGGAGAACGAGGTCCTCTTCAGGCGTCTTCCGCACTGAGTGTTTCGCATCACCGTGGATTCGCTTCCGTATGTTGTAAAGTGAAGACAGCGGGCGGGAGCCTGTTTGCTGTCTTGAAAAACACAAGCATGCCCCGTTGCGCTCAGTCGCGATCCTTTGTGGGTCGCAAAACGATCCAATCCTGCTTTATGGCCGATTTTTACCCAAATCTCTATCCGGATTTCAGATGTTCGCTGCTTTGACCGAAAGAGCTTACTGAGGGGTCGATGGACGGTAGCGCTCTCTATGTCCGCCGAGCGGATTTCGGCGCCAGGATCCTCGTCGTAGACGACGATGCGATTGCGCGCCGCAGTCTGCGGGCGATGCTGGAGCGGGGGCACTACCAGGTGGAGACCGTCGGGTGTGGCGCCGAAGCCCTGAACCTCATCCCGGTCTACCGGCCGGAGCTGGTGCTGCTGGACATCCTCATGCCGGGCATGGACGGGCTCGAAACCTGCCGTCAGATCCGCATGATCCCCGGCTGTGAGCTGCTGCCCATCATCTTCCTCACGGCGGACGAGCGGCCCGAGACCCATGCTGATGCCTTCAAGGCCAAGGGCGACGACTTTCTGCGCAAGCCTGTCTTCCCCACGGAGCTGATCGTCCGCATCCGCAGCCTGATGCGCCTGAAGCGGCTGCAGGCGGAGATCCAGGCGGAACGCGACGCCCTCCTGGACTCCCAGAAGCAGAAGGAGCAGCTCTTCGAGTTCATCGTGCATGACCTGAAGAACCCCCTGGCCACGATCCAGGTGGGCCTGGACCTCCTCAGCGACCGGGAGGAGAATCCGGCCCCCCTCCAGCTGCAGCTCCTGCGGCTCCGGGAGACGGCCCAGGGCATGGGGCGCATGGTGCAGAACATCCTGGACATCGGACGCGCCGAGCAGATGGGGCTGGAGCTGCGACGGAGCCGGATCACCCTGCGGGACTGGCTGCCTTCCCTCCTGCAGGAAGTGGAGTACCGCGCCCAGCGGCTGAACCAGTCCATGACCTGCGCCTGTGCCGAAGACCTGGAGCTGGAGGCGGACCAGGACCTGCTGCGGCGCGTGATCCTGAACCTCCTGGACAACGCCCTGAAGTATTCGCCCTCCGGCAGCCGCACGCGCCTGGAGGCCATGGTGGTGGATGGCTGCACCCTCGTGAAGGTGTTCGACGAAGGCCAGGGCATCCCCGAGCACATGCGGGAGCTCATCTTCAACAAGTTCATGCGCCTGGAGGAGGAGGGGGCCAAGACCCGCTCCAGCTCAGGGCTGGGCCTGACCTTCTGCCAGGTGGTGGCGGAGGCCCACGGCGGGCGGATCTGGGTGGAGGAGAACCAGCCCAAGGGCAGTGTGTTCGTGGTGGAGATCCCCACCTTCGACCACGCCCAGACTCCGGTATTCGCTCAGGAGAGCTGAACGGGAATCCGGCGAACGGTGCACCGGCAGGCTCGCCGCGCGAGCCTGCCGGTGCCTGAGGACTCAGCTCTCCCGTGAATCCTTCACCAGCAGCTCGTTCAGGCGCCGCACGAAGTCGCTGGGATCCGCTAGGCGGCTTCCCTCGGCCAGGACCGCCTGGTCATGGAGCAGGCGGGCATGCCCTTCGATCCTCGGGTCGGCAGGGTTGGCCGCATGGATCTTCAGCAGGCCCTGGACCGCCGGGTGCTCGGGATTGAGCTCCAGGATCTTCGGGCTGGGGGCGCCTTCCGCCTTGCCCAGCTTCTGGAGCAGGCGCTCCATGTGGGCCCCCATGGCGTGCTCGTCAGCCACGAGGCAGGCGGCGCTCTCCTTCAGGCGCTTGGAGAGGCGCACCTCCTTGAGGCCTGCGAGCTTCTCCTGGAGCAGGACCAGGAGCGGCTTGAAGGATTCCGTGGCTTCCTCGGCCTTCTTCTGGTCCTCGGGCGCAAGCTCGGGCGCGTGGCGATCCGCCGCTTTCAGGGCCTTGCCCTTGTAGTCCGGCAGCATGGGGAACACGAAGTCGTCGATGGGATCCGTCAACAGCAGCACGTCCCATCCCTTGGCGCGGAAGGCCTCCAGGGCAGGGGCGTGCTCGAGGGCGGCCCGGTCCTCGCCGGTGAGGTAGAAGATCTCTGTCTGGTCTGCCGGCATGGCCTCGACATACTCGGCGAGGGTGAGGGTCTTCCCTTTCTCGGTGCGGAGGCTCTCGAAGAGCAGCAGGCCCGCGATGGCCTCGCGGTTCGCCCAGTCCCGCCCCAGCCCCTCCTTCAGGATGCTGCCCAGCTCCCGGAGGAGCGCGGCGTAGGCCTCCCGGTCCGCATTCTTCAGTTCCTCCAGGGCCTGGAAGACGTTCTTCACGAGGCTCTTCTGGATCTTCTCCAGCAGGGGGTTGTGCTGGAGCAGCTCCCGGGACACGTTCAGGGGGAGGTCCGAGCAGTCCACCACGCCCTTCACGAAGCGCAGGTAGGCGGGCAGCAGCTGCTCGCAGTGGTCCATGATCTGCACGCGGTTGATGTAGAGCTTGGGGCCCACCTTGCCTTCCCCGAACTGCAGCTCGAAGGACTTGTGTTTCGGCAGGTAGAGCAGGGCCTTGAAGTCCAGGGCACCCTCGGCGGCGTAGTGGATCACCTTGGCGGGGTCCTCGAAGTCGCCGGAGATCTGCCGGTAGAAGGCCTGGTGCTCCTCGGGGGTCACGTCCCCCTTGCTGCGCAGCCACAGGGCCTTCCGGGAGTTCAGGGTCTCCTCTTCGAGGGTCTTCACGTCCTTTTCGGTCTTCTCCACATCCATGACGACGGGATGCTCGATGAAGTCGGAGAACTGCTTCACGACGGCACGCAGCCGCCAAGGCTCGAGGAACTCCTTCTCCTCCTCCTTCAGGTGCAGGGTGACGTCGGTGCCGCGGCCTGCGCGCTCGGCGGACTCCACGGTGAACTCGCCCTGGCCGTCGCTGGTCCAGCGCACGGCCTGCGTCTCGCTCATGGCCCGGGAGACCACCGTGACCTTGTCCGCCACCATGAAGGCGGAGTAGAAGCC
>CAYZND010000321.1:0-4477 GCA_964479495.1 uncultured Mesoterricola sp. | reverse complement strand
GGATGGCTACTGGTGCTGGGCCTACCCGGAGGAGACCCTGGACCACTGGCACACGCATGAGGATGGCTTCAGCTCCCGCGTGCCCATCGACCAGAAGCCCCAGGCCCACCACGCCTGATGGCTCCGAGCGACACCCTCTTCCGGGCCAAGGTGCTCCAGCTGGTGGCGAAAATTCCCCGCGGTCGCGTGGCCACGTACGGACAGATTGCGGCCCTGGCGGGCTTCCCGCGCCGCCCCCGGCAGGTGGGCATGATCCTGAAGGGCCTGCCCGAGGGCACGGATCTCCCCTGGCAGCGGGTGGTGAACGCGAAGGGATACGTCCCCAGCGAAGGGCGCTGGTGGGGTGCCATGGTGCAGATCCAGCGGCTCCGGGAGGAGGGCGTCGAGGTCGACGACCTCGGGAACCTGGACCTGGCCCGCTGGCAGTGGCGAGGTCGCACCACCGCCCGCTAAGTTGAGGGGGCAGCCCAGCAGACCGTCACAGTCGCGGCCGATTGGTCACCCCATCGGCAGCGGATACCGTCCCCCGGTTGACGCCCTCCCATCCGGAGTTCCCCTGGAAACGTCCCCCGCCCTCGTGATCGACCAGGAGCAGGACCTCATCGCGAGGGCCTCGGCAGGGGACTCCGACGCGTTCGGCGAACTGGTGAAACCCCATCTCCCCCTCTTCTACCACTCCATCCTGCGCATCCTTGGAGACCCCGCCGATGCCGAGGATGCGCTCCAGGAAGCCCTGCTGGGCATCCATCGCGATCTTCCGACCTTCGAAGGCCGGTCGCGGTTCACCAGCTGGGCCTATCGCATCTGCGTGAACGCGGCGCTCATGCTGTGCCGCAGCCGGGCCCGGCGACGGGAGGAAGCCATGGAGGCGCGGCTTCCGTCGTACGATGAATCAGGTCTCCGCGCGGAGGCCGAGGCCAACCTGGATTGGAGCGTCGAGGCGGAAGCCCACCTCCTCAGCGAGCGCGAGGAGCTGCGAACGCACATGCTGGCCGCCCTGAACGAACTGCCGGATTCCCATCGCGTCGTGTTCGTGCTCAAGGACCTGGAAGACTGGGACACCGGTCAGATCGCCCGCACCCTCGACGTGGCTCCCGCCGCGGTGCGTCAGCGCCTGCACCGTGCCCGGATGGCCATCCAGGAGCGCCTTCGGGCCTATGTCCACGGGAGGCGCCCATGAAGCTCTTGCCCACCTGCCAGGAAGTCCAGGAGCACCTCACCGACCTCGATGAAGGCGCCCTCCCCCTGCCCCGCGTCCTCGCGTACCGATTTCACCTGCTCATCTGCAAGGCCTGCCAAGCGACCTACCGCGGCCTGAGAGCTCTGCCCATCCTCGGCAAGGCCCTGCTATCAGAGCACGAGCCCCTGCCCGAGGACCGCACCGACCGCATCATGGCCCGCCTGATGAAGAGCCTGAAGCACGAAGGGTCCTGCCATCACGGGTAGCAGACCTCCACCGTGAAGGTTCCCCGGTACTGGCCATAGGGCTGATCGGGGTTGACCAGCAGCTGCCCGCCCACATGGAAGAGCGTGCTCGCCCCGCCGAGCGTGCCGCTCAGGGGCACATCGCAGGTGAACCCCTGCACCTTCATGGCCCCCCCCGGCCCCGTCAAGGTGGTGCCCGACGGAAGACGGAGGTTGTAGCTGCTGCCCGCCGGGCCTTGGATCACGAACGCGGCAGGTTTCGGTACGCCCTTGATCAGGGTGGGCCCCCCCGGTCCGAGGCTGCGGAATCCCCCTCCGGGGAGGACTTCAAACAGCCCCGGGGCGGCTCCCGGAACCAGCGAGCCGAAGTCCAGGGGCTCCGTGTTGGAAAGGGTCAGGGGAGCCTTGAGCTGGACGGAGATCGTGAAGGACTTCTGGACCGTTCCCACCCCGCAGGCCGCGACGTTGAGCTGCAGCTTCACCTGCGAGGCCGTGTAGAGGCCAGGGTCCGCCTGGGCGGCGATGTCCAGGCGGCCCCCCAGCCGGAACTCGGCCTGCCCGCTGGCGTCGAAGTGTCCCTGGAAGCTTTCCGGAGCGCCGAAGAACTGGACGATCCGCACCGCCCCTCCCCCAGGTCGGTTCAGGACGGGAAAGGCCGGATCCACCTTCACGGAGAAGGAGGCCTTCGGCGGTCCCTGCAGACGGAAGCGGCCTACCGCGCAGGGGGGCTTCGCCGCCCCCAGCACGTCGCCCCCCTGGAGAATCAGGGTCCCATCCGCCGTGAGGATCACGGAGCCTCCGGCGGGCCCGACGACCAGACCCCCGAACTGGAGGTCCTGAATCACTTGGATGTCCGCCTGGGTGGCGAGCACAGGCAGGACGCACATGGCGAGGGCGATGAACGCAGAGCGGAGCTGTCTCATGGGGTCGCCTGTGGGTTGGGAGCCGCGGGGGGGATCGGGGACAGGAGCTGTTCGACGACCAGGTCCTGCCCTTCGAAGAGGTTCTTCTGGGTGTCGATGTGGAACGTGCGGACCGGCGGCTCCTTGAGCTTGAGGCGGGCCGTCTCGGCGGGAGAGACCCTCAGCACATAGTCCCCCAGGGGCAGGTCGCGGATCTCGAAGAAGCCGTCGTAGGCAGTGCGGAAGAGCCGGACCTGGTCGCCGGAAGCCTTCAGCAGCTCGAGCTCGAGCCCTCCATAGTCGGAGACGCCTTCGGCGCGGCGGATCCGGGTCGTGCCGACGATCTCCCCGAAGCGGGCCACCGGGATGTTCACGCGGGTTACATGTCCCGCCCGGGGCACGACGCGGAGAGCGGGAACGGTCGCCTGCATCGCCGGATCCTCCAGGCTGCTCTCGTCCAGCTGCACGGGCGCCTCCTGGCTCCGGGGCAGCTGGGGCTTGAACGTCACCTCGGGATCCTTCAGCGCGCTTTCCACCGGCTGGCCGCTGATCTTGAACTGGGCCCCCGTCAGGTGCTCCTCGTTGGCGTCCAGGGCGCCGTTGCCATCCGTGTCGAGGAAGGCCACGACCGAGACCGCTCCGAGCCCCGCCATCGGCTGCGCGTTCTTCGCCCAGCGTCCCGTGCGGGGCTCCCGGCCGAGGGAGGCCTGGACCCGGAAGGAGGCCACGTACCCGCTGTCCCGGTTGTACTGGAGGTCCACGCCGTAGCCCCAGGGACCGGTCATCTTGTTGAGGCTTGCCAGGAGCGTTGCGTGTTCCAGCGTCGTGTCCGTGCCCTTGAGCCCCACCCGGTAGACGATCCCGGAAGCACCGGTGAGGTCGATGGCCCCCTGCCATCCGGTCACGGTGGTCTTGCTCCCTTCCTTGCGCGCGGTGAGCTCGCCCTGGAACGCGGTCTTGCTGCCATAGACGCTGGCGAACAAGGTCAGGTCGATCGGCACCGGTCCCTGCTGCTGCGCCCGCGCGAGGCGGGACAGCGACGGTGAGAGGCTCCAGTCGCCCAGGTTGAACGAAGCCTTGAGCTTGTCCTGGACGGTGCGATCCCCTTCCCCGTACTGGCGGATCTCCCGGTTGAAGGAGAGGCCGACGGGGTGGCCTTTCACGTTGAGCGTGCCGAAGAGATCGAAGGCTGTTTCACTGCGCAGGAAGCTCCGGCCGATCACTACCCGAGGGGGGCGGATCGGCTCGAATCCATCGCGGTAGTCCGACCGCCGCACCGAGAAGGAGGCATAGCCGTACCCGGTCCGGAGGATTCCTTCGGTGGCCGAACCTGTTTGCGCCTCGGGTCCCACATCCCGCGCCGCGCTCGCCTGGAACGAGAGGTACGAGAACAGCCCTCGCAGGCCCGCCACCTGGTACCGATGCTCGCCGTCCTCCAGCCGGACCTTGGCCGTGCCTGCGTTCAGCGCGAAGGACCGGGAGAGTCCATAGTCCAGGTCCGCCAGGAAGGCGGGCGCCTCCCAGGCCTCCTCCACCTGCCTGGAGCCGTTCGAGCCATCGCCCGCCAGGTCGGGCTTGGTGGGCTTCACGCCCGCCAGCCGGTAATGGAAGGCCCCTGGGGAGGGCAGGT
This sequence comes from uncultured Mesoterricola sp., assembly GCA_964479495.1. Taxonomy (GTDB): domain Bacteria; phylum Acidobacteriota; class Holophagae; order Holophagales; family Holophagaceae; genus UBA1801. The sequence continues at coordinate 520 of CAYZND010000321.1, read as the reverse complement.
CGTTCGCGATGTCCTCCCGGAACGTCTCCTCCCGGCGTTCCCCCATCGGACCGTGAAACACCAGCCGGAACAGGTTCAGGCCGAAGCGGAGCGGTACCTCTTTGAATTCGTAGAGCCCGTCAGGACGGGATTTCTGCACGCTGCTGAGCGCGCTGTTCTGGTACAGCTCCACGGTCCAGCCTTCCGGGAGCCGCCCCTGGAAGCTGCGCGTGGCGAACCGGGAACGGTAGCCGATAGGATAGTTGTCCACCAGCATCCCCCGCCCGGCCGGGAGATCCCCGGCCACGTCCAGGCTGGGGGACTGGATCAGGTTGCCCAGCTCGATGCGCTGGGCGTGCAGGGGGCCCAGGAGCTGGCCTCGCGGATCCTCCCGGTAGAGGGTGACGCGAGAGTCGGACATCTTCCCCTCGGAATCCCGGCTGAGGTAGATGGACGAGCTCATCCACAGCAGGTCTCCGGCCAGGGCCGCCGACACCCTGTCTCTTATACACATCTCCGAGCCCACGAGACCGTACTAGAT
>CAYZND010000320.1:0-4492 GCA_964479495.1 uncultured Mesoterricola sp. | reverse complement strand
GGGGCCCACCCACCCGGCCTTCTTGTCCCCTGCCGTGAAGGCCGTGCTGGAGGAGAAGTTCGACCTCAAGCGCATCGGCTCCGCCCAGGAGGACGTGGCGGCCATGATGGCGGGGCACTGAAACGGGGCTGCCAAGCTGGCCTGATACGCTGGATAGGCCGGAGGCCTGCCCATGGAGTCCATCGACACCGTCATCTTCGACCTGGGTGATGTGCTCATCCCCTGGAATCCCCGCAACCTCTACCGGAAGCTGTTTTCGGATGAAGCGGAGATGGAGCGCTTCCTGGCCGAGGTCTGCACGATGGAGTGGAACGCCCAGCAGGACGCGGGGCGCCCCCGGGAGGAAGGCACGGCACTGCTGGTGGCTCGCCATCCCGAGTACGAGCCCCTGATCCGGGTCTTCTATGACCGCTGGGAGGAGATGCTGGGGGAGGTGATCCAGGGTTCCGCCGAGCTGCTGCTGGAGCTGAAGGCCAAGGGCTACCGCGTGTTCGCCCTTTCCAACTGGTCCGCGGAGACCTTCCCCGTGGCCCGGCCCAAGTACCCGATTCTCGAGGAGTTCGAAGGGCTCGTGATCTCGGGGCGCGAGGGGCTGATCAAGCCGGACCCCGCCATCTACCGGCTGCTCTGCGAGCGCCACGGCATCGACCCGCGCCGGGCCGTCTTCATCGACGACAACCTCGCGAACGTGGAAGGGGCCAGGGGCGTGGGCATGCGGGCCATCGCCTTCCGGGATGCCGCCCAGGCGCGGAAGGAGCTGGCCGCGCTCGGCCTGCCGGTCTGAAGCCCATTTGAAGTCGTTCAAAAGATAGCCACGAAGGCAAACGAAGGGACTCCGCCCCACCAAGGCCATCCTTTCCTGTGCGGCGGGCAGCGTGGCTTTTCGGATGGTCACACTGACCGCCGCACAGGAAACCAGCCGCATCGCGGGTGGGGCCGAAGGCCGGATGGCCGCGTTCTGCGCTGACCATGCCGCAAATGAACTTCGTGTGCCCGCGGAGCGGGCCTTCGTGTGACTTCGTGGCTCATCCCTTTTCCGAGAAGGTCTCTCCACGTCTGATGGCGAGTCGGTGTGGACCTCCTCCTAGCCAAGCTTTCCCGAGCTCCCTGGTCTCGCTATGGTTTTATGGACATAACGAACCCCATCACGGAGGCTTCCATGGACCCGATCATCCGGTTCCCTTCCCTCGCCGAGATCCCCCAGGCCTGCCTGGCGGGACTGCCCTTGCACCAGGGCGAGTACCTCGTGGACGGCGAGCTGCGGGCCTGGAATGGTCCCACGAAGGAAGTCCATGCCCCTGTCTGCATCCAGGAGGGGGGAAAGCTCGAGCGCTTCGAGCTGGGCTCCTTCCCGAAGATGGACGGCCAGGCGGCCCTGGAGTGCCTGCAGGCGGCCTCGAGGGCCTTCGACAACGGTCGGGGGACATGGCCCACCATGAGCGTGGCCGAGCGGATCGGCTGCGTGGAGCGCTTCGCGTTCCGCATGGGCGAGGTGCGGGACCGGGTCATCCAGCTCCTCATGTGGGAGATCGGCAAGACGCGGGGCGACGCCGCCAAGGAGTTCGACCGGACCTTGGAATACGTGCGGGACACCATCGCCGCCCTGAAGGACCTGGACCGGGCCTCGTCGCGGTTCAGCCTGGAGCAGGGCATCATGGCCCAGATCCGGCGCGCTCCGTTGGGCACCGTGCTCTGCATGGGCCCCTTCAACTACCCCCTGAACGAGACCTTCACCACCCTGATCCCGGCCCTGATCATGGGCAACACCGTGGTGCTCAAGCCCCCCAAGCGGGGCGTGCTGCTGTTCCAGGCCCTCCTGGCACCCTTCCGCGACTGCTTCCCCAAGGGCGTCGTGAACACGGTCTATGGGGAGGGGGCGGACGTGGTAGGCCCCATGATGAAGAGCGGTCTGGTGAACGTGCTGGCCTTCATCGGCACCAGCCGCGTGGCGGACCTGCTCAAGAAGCAGCATCCGGCCTCCCACCGCCTGCGCTGCATCCTGGGCCTCGACGCGAAGAATCCCGCCGTGGTCCTGCCCGACGCGGACCTGGGCAAGGCCGTGGAGGAGTGCGTACTGGGCGCCCTCTCCTTCAATGGCCAGCGCTGCACGGCCATCAAGATCGTCTTCGTGCACCGCGCCGTGGCCGCCGCCTTCTGCGAAGCCCTGGCGCAGGCCGTGAACGCCCTGGTGCCCGGCATGCCCTGGGGCGAGGGCGTGAAGCTGACGCCCCTGCCGGAGCCGGGCAAGCCCGAGTACCTGGCGGAACTGGTGGCCGATGCCAAGGCCCTGGGCGCCGAGGTGGTCAACGAAGGGGGCGGGGCGATGGAGGGCACCTACTTCGCTCCGGCCGTGCTCTATCCAGTGAACGCCGTCATGCGGGTCTGGCGGGAGGAGCAGTTCGGCCCGGTGATCCCCGTGGTGCCCTTCGAGGACCTGGAGGAGCCCATCCGCTACATCACGGAGTCCACCTTCGGCCAGCAGGTGGCCCTGTTCGGCAACGACGCCGACCAGCTGGCGCGGCTCGTGGACCCGCTGGTGAACCAGGTCTGCCGGGTCAACATCAACAGCCAGTGCCAGCGCGGACCGGACACCTTCCCCTTCACGGGGCGCAAGGACAGTGCGGAGGGCACCCTCTCGGTCTCCGACGCCCTGCGGGCCTTCTCCATCCGGACCCTCGTGGCCGCGAAGGAGAGCGAAGGCAACAAGCGGATCTTCAACGAGATCCTGCGGGAGCGGAAGTCGAACTTCCTCTCCACGGACTTCATCTTCTGAGAACTGGACTTTCGGACGGGCCGGCCGGCACGTCTGTGCTACTCGCCGGAAGCAGCCCCGCCCTTCAGGCGGAGGTGCGGTCCCAGGTCGGATGATTCCAGGTGCAGCCCAGAGTACATCCGGGCAGTATGTTCTTGGGCGAACCCATGCCCGGGGGCCAAGACTCCGCCATGGAACGCCTGCGAGACGGGCGGACGAAGGTTCTGCAGATCGTGGGTAGGATCTCCTTCCGAGCGCCGGTGAGCGCCGGCGGTCCCGTGAATCCCCACATCGCAGCTCAAGGAGGCTCCGTGTCCCAAGGTAAGATCCGCCGCATCGCCATCAGCACCGGGGGAGGCGACGCGCCTGGCCTCAATGCCGTCATCCGCGCCGTCGTCATCTCCGCCATGAACCGCGGCTGGGAGTGCATCGGCATCCGCGACGGTTACCACGGGATCCTCTTCCCCGAGCGCTACCACGGCAACGGGACCTTCCGCCTGACCCGGGACATGGTCCGCGGCATCACCCACCTGGGCGGCACCATCCTGGGCACCACCAACAAGGGCAACCCCATGCGGTTCCCCGTGAAGATGCCCGACGGGACCGTGAAGGAAGTGGACCGCACCGACGAGATCGTGAACTACTTCGCCATGCATGAGATCGACGCCCTGATCTCCATTGGCGGCGACGGCTCCCTGTCCATCTCCCATGCCCTGGTGAAGAAGGGTCTGCGCGTGGTCTGCGTGCCCAAGACCATCGACAACGACCTCGACAAGACCGTGGCCACCTTCGGCTTCGACACCGCCGTCACCTTCGCCACCGAGTGCCTGGACCGCCTGCACGCCACGGCCGAGTCCCACCAGCGCATCATGGTGGTGGAGGTCATGGGCCGCTATGCGGGCTGGATTGCCCTCAATGCGGGCATCTCCGGCACCGCCCACGCGATCCTGATCCCCGAGATCCCCTACGACCTGGAGAAGGTTGTGGAGAAGATCCGCCAGCGGGAGGCCGAGGGCCGCAACTACACCATCGTGGCCGTGGCCGAGGGCGCCAAGCCCAAGGATGGCACCCTCAACGTGGTGGCCAAGGCCGCCGACGGCCACGAGGAGCGCCTCGGCGGCGCCGGCGAGGCCGTGGCCAGGCAGCTCTCCGAACTCTGCGGGAAGGACGCCCGCTCCACGGTGCTGGGTCACCTCCTGCGGGGCGGCTCTCCCACCGCCACGGACCGTCTCATCTCCCTCCGCTTCGGGGCCGCCGCCGTGCGCGCCCTGGAGGAAGGCGCCTCGGGCATCATGGTGGCCCTGGATCCCCCCACGGTGAACTACGTGCCCATCGAGGAGGTGGCGGGCAACATGAAGCAGGTCCCCCTGGACTGCGACACGATCCTGACCGCCCGGGACCTCGGCATCAGCTTCGGCGACTAGCATCTGCATACACGGGAGCTTCCCATGGGCGTGGTACTGGGCATCGACATCGGGGGAACCAACACCTCCTTCGGCTTTGTGGATCGGGAAGGAAGACTCCTGGCCGCCGACTCGATGCCCACCCTCGCCCAGGAGCCCCCGGAGAGCCTGGTCACCCGCCTGCACGAGCGACTCGAGACGGCGCGGAAGGGGATGCCACCCCTGCTGGGGCTCGGCATCGGAGCGCCCAATGCCAACCACCACAAGGGCACCATCGAGAAGGCGGTGAACCTGAACTGGGGCGCCAGCGTGGACTTCGCAGGCCTCATGCGCACCC
>CAYZND010000319.1:0-4500 GCA_964479495.1 uncultured Mesoterricola sp. | reverse complement strand
TTGCCGGACCGGATGCCCTTGAGGACGATGTGGCCGGCCATCACGAGGCCGTAGAGGTCCTTGGCCACCGTCAGGACGGGCTTCTGGAGCACCTCCGCCAGCTCGGCCACGGTGTAGAAGCCCGTGATCAGGGAGAGCAGCTTGGCTTCCCTGGGGTTCACGCCGTGAGGGGTCTCGCCGGGCAGCAGCGTGGAGTTGGGGTAGAGGTCCAGGGAGCTGATCTTCTGGTTGATGACCCGCCACTCGTCCATCCGGCGGTGCATCTCCATGAGCACCGTGGCGTTCGACTTGGTGATGGTGACCGGCGCGTCCTGCTCGCCTTCCTCGAAGTGGTAGTGCCCGTCCAGCCACAGGGCCACCTCGTAGACGGCGTCCAGGCCTTCGGCATCGTTGGTCACGGCGTGGCTGATGCGGCCATCCTTCAGGAAGATCTTGGCGCGCTTGGGGTCTTCGGTGATGTGGAAGCAGCCCGACTTCCCGCCCTGACTCACCAGCTGAATGATGTCGGGAAGCGGCGCTTCGCGCATGGAACCTTGAATGAGACCCTGGGACATGGAAATCCCCTCTCCTGAAGACATGTTTGCTGGACAGAAATCCTACCAGAGATCGAGGCGGCTCTTCCCACGGAATCGCGGCTGGGGGATGCTGGAGGCATGAGCCTGTCCCCCTCCGCCCCCGTCGAGGAAGCCACCGAAGCCATCCGCCGCGGTCGGATGGTGATTTGTCCTTCCGGGACCCGCTCTTCGAGCATCCATGGCCCGATGAGCCGTTGCGTCCTGTCCCCCCTCCGCCCAGCCCAGCTCTAGGTCAACCATGTCCAGCCCTTTCGCCAGCATTGAAGATGCCATTGAAGCCATCCGCCGCGGTCGGATGGTGGTCGTCGTGGACGACGAGGACCGGGAGAACGAAGGGGACCTGACCCTGGCCGCGGAACATATCACCCCCGAGGCCATCGCGTTCATGGCCACCCACGGTCGGGGCCTCATCTGCGTGCCCCTGGAAGGGGAGCTGCTGGACCGCCTCCATATCCCGCTCATGGTCCAGGACAACTCCAGCCCCTTCGAGACGGCCTTCTGCATCACCGTGGAGGCCCGGGAAGGCACGTCCACCGGGATTTCCGCCGCGGACCGCTCACGGACCATCCAGGCCCTCATCGCCCCCGGCGCCAAGCCCTCCGATTTCGTGAAGCCGGGCCACATGTTCCCTCTCCGGGCCCGCTCGGGCGGCGTGCTCACCCGGACCGGACAGACGGAAGCCTCCGTGGACTTGGCGCGCCTGGCTGGGCTGCATCCCTCGGGGGTCATCTGCGAGATCATGAAGGACGATGGAACCATGGCCCGGATCCCGGATCTGGTGCCCTTCTGCCAGCAACACGGACTGCTGCTGGTGACCGTGGCCGACCTCGTGGCCTACCGCCTGCGCAAGGATCCCATCATCAGCCATCTGAGCATGGCCTTAGTCCAGACCGCCTGGGGCGAGGTGCGCGTGGACCGCTTTGCGAGCCTCCTGGACGGCAGCCTCCACTTCTCCTTGTCCATGGGTGATCTCTCCGGACCCGCCCCCCTGGTGCGCGTCCACCAGGAGACCCTGCCGGATGACCTCGTGGGCTTTGGCCAGAACCCGCCCTCGGCCTTCCATGCCGCCATGGAAGCCATCTCCAAGGAGGGGCGGGGCGTGCTGGTGTACCTGAGGCGCCAGGCCCAGGCCGAAGGCTCGGCAGGTCCCACGGACCGGGAGGTCGGCATCGGCGCCCAGATCCTGGGGGCCCTGGGGCTCCGCGAAATGCGCCTTCTTAGCCGGTCGGAAAAGAAGTACATTGGACTCCGCGGCTTCGGCCTGGACATCGTCGCCCACGTTCACTTGGACGCACCGTGATCAATACCGCCTTCCTAACCGACTCGCCCCTGTTCCGCAATTTGGACGAGACCGAGCGCGCCCAGATCCTGATCATCGGGCAGGTGAGAAACTACAAGAAGGACGAGGTGCTCTTCCGGGAAGGGGACGCCGGTGACGGCCTCTTCATCGTCGTCAGTGGTTCGGTGCGCATCTCCAAGCGGAGCGCCACGGGCGAGGAGGCCCTGGCGGTCCTGGAGCCCCATGCCTTCTTCGGTGAGATGGCCCTCATCGATTTCTCCCCCCGGGCGGCCGACGCCGTCGCCAACGAGCCTTCGGACGTGTTCTTCATCCCGCTCAAGGAGCTGCGCGCCCTCATCGAGGCCCACCACCAGATCGCCCTCAAGGTGCTCTACGCCCTGTGCGAGGTGCTGGCCCAGCGGCTGCGGGAGACCAACGAGAAGTACATGACCGTCTTCACCATCGCCCAATGGAGCGGCGGCGGATCGAACAATCTGATCCCGCTCCCCTGACCCGGCCGCGAGGCCAATTTCATTGAAAGGCTTGTCATGTCCGAACTCGTCCAGCAGATCACCGATGATCAGTTCCAGTCCACCGTCGCCAAGGGTGTCACCCTCGTGGATTTCTGGGCCCCCTGGTGCGGCCCCTGCAAGATGATCGCCCCCATCCTGGATGAGCTGGCGGGTGAGCTCCAGGGGAAGGCGAGGATCGTGAAGATCAACGTGGATGACAACCCCGTGGTGGCCGGCCAGTTCGGCATCATGTCCATCCCCACCCTGCTCCTCTTCAAGGACGGGAAGAAGGTGGACCAGAAGGTCGGCGGCCAGCCCAAGCCTCAGCTGAAGGCCTTCATCGAGCAGGCACTGTAAGAGCTGCAGCCGCCGCCCAGGCGGGCTGAACTCAGAGATGCGGCCCCGTCCAGGGGCCGCATCTCCGTTTACGGGCACCCCCGACGGACCGCCGGCTACGCGTCGTGCTTCTTCTTGAGCACCAGGCGGATCTCGTTGCCCTTCTCGTTGTGGATCACGTGGTCCATGACCATGCGGATCATCGCCAATCCGCGTCCGCACTGCTTGGAGAGGGTGTGCTCGGAGATGGAGGCGATCTTGCGGAAGTCGAAGCCCGGGCCGTCATCCACGATCGTCACTTCGTAGACATCCGGCGTGGTGCTGACCATCACCTCGATGCGCCGGGAGGCGAAGGAAGGATCCTCCAGGCGGCTGTGGAGGAGGGCGGCATAGGCGTCGTGCCCCGTGATGAAGTCCCCCTTGAGGCTGGAGTCCATGCCGAGGTTGCCGTGCTCCAGGGCGTTGACCAGGGCTTCGTGGTAGGCCATGGCGAGCACATCCAGGTTGCCGGGCTCCGCGAATCCGAGCGGGACCAGCCGGTCCGTGAGGTGCATGACCATGCTGGGAATGTCGAGCTCGTCGGAGCGGAAGGAGAAGTGCCGGGTCTCCTGCACGAGCCCGCGCAGTCCTGCCTCCGCCATCCGGAGCTCCCGGTGGACGCTCACCAGATGGAACACGCTGTTGACCAGCTCCCGGATGGTGAGGGGCTTTTGGAACAGGTTGGAAGCCCCCATCCGCATCGCGCGGATGGCATAGTCCAGGGACGCCTGCCCGGTCATGAGGATCACGGGCAAATTGGGGTTGATGGACTTCACGCGGTGGATGACGTCAAAGCCGTCCATCCCGTCCATGTTGATGTCCGAGAGCACCAGGTCCATGAAGGGTTCTTCGGACTTCTCGAGCAGCTCCATGGCGGCCGCCCCTTCGCAGAAGGGGTGCACGTTCATGCCGTGATGGGCCAGGGCGTCGCTCACCATGTTGAGCACGGCGAGGTCGTCGTCGATGATCAGCACGTGCGGAGAAGCGGAATGCGGCATGCGGTGGGCTCCTACCTGCATTCTATCGGGGTGGGGGCAGGACATTCTTGAGAATGGACGTGGTCTTCGCGAGGGCGCCCAGGAGGGCCGGAGGCAGCGGCACGAGCGAGGTCCCTGGCCGGAGCGGTGACCCGCAGAGCATCGCCAGCACGGCCTCGGGCAATCCATCGGCCTCGACGATCCCCAGGTAGCCGGCTTCCCGCAGGGGCTCGACCAGGTCTTCGAAATTCCGATAACCGGGACCGATCAGCGTCGGTATTCCCCATCGGCTGGACTCGAGTGGATTGTGCCCCCCCTGCCAGGTCCATCCGCCTCCCACGAGCGCCAGGGTCCCTTCGCGGTAGGCGGATGGCAGCTCCCCCAAGGTGTCGAGAAGCAGCCAGTCGATGGCTTCCCAGGCTTCAGGCTCGCCGGGCCAGAGGCCGGACGCACGCCGGAACCGGAGCCCGGAGCCTTTGAAAAGGGTGGCCACCTCCTGGAAGCGCTTGGGCTGGCGGGGGGCCAGGATCATTCTCAGATCCGGGTGGTGCTCGCGCAGCCGGGACCAGAGGCTGATCATCAGGGATTCCTCCCCCTCCAGCGTGTTGCCCACCACGAGGACCTTGGAGGCGGACCAGGCCGTGCGGAGCGGCCCCCAGCCTTCGTGGAGAGGGCTGGGCGGGGGCAGGTCCGCCTTCAGGTTGCCGCCCAGCTCCACGCGGGAGGCTCCGAGGCGGCGGAAGGCCTCGAAGCGAACCTTGTCGCTGTTGTAGACCTCGGGC
>CAYZND010000318.1:2725-4506 GCA_964479495.1 uncultured Mesoterricola sp. | reverse complement strand
CTACACCTCTCTATTCGTCGGCAGCGTCAGATGTGTATAAGAGACAGGAAGAACAGCGTGTCCGCCAGGGCGATGCCCAGCACCCCCGAGGCGAGCACCGCCCACAGGTCCCCGCGGGAGAGCCCCCCCATGCCCTGGACGAACAGGAAGGGCAGCAGCAGGAGGGCCGTGAGGGCGGTCTTGTACCAGTTAAGGGCCACGGGCCGGATGGAGTCCCCCGCCCGCTTGAACAGGATGACCGCCACCGCCCACAGGAGGGCGCAGGTCAGGGCGAGGATCTTCCCCAATAAGTCCACGAGGAATCTCCTTGGCCGTGGGTTGCAAGAAGCTCAAGCGTAGCGCGGCTTCCCGAAACGCCCTATCCTTGCGGTCCTCAACCTACCTGACCGCGCTTGCCCAGTTCCTTGTCGAGGTACCAGATGGCGCCGCCCTGGTCGCCGATGGCGTGCAGACGGTCCACGATGAGCCCCACGCTGGACTCCTCCTCCACCTGCTCGGTGACGTACCACTGGAGCGTGATCTCGCTGGCGAAGTCCTTGGTGTTCCGGGCCAGTTCGAACAGGGCGTTGATCTTGGCGGTGATGCCCTGCTCGTGCTTGAGCACCTCCTCGAAGAGCTGGATCGGGCCTCCGAACTCGACAGGTGGCGCAGCGAGGGGCTGGAGTTCCAGCTTGCCCCCCCGGTCCAGCAGGAAGGTGATGAGCTTCATGGCGTGGGTGGTCTCCTCCGAAGCCTGCGTCTTCAGCCACTGGGCGAAGCCCCGGAAGCTCTTGGCCTCCATGGCGGCGCTCATGGCGAGGTACAGCTGGGCGGAATACTGCTCGGCGTTGATCTGGGCGTTCAAGGCATCCTGCATGGTCTTCTGGATCATCGGTTTCCTCCGGAGCGTTCCGGATATGGGATGCGGAGCTTGCCCCCGGCGTCACAGAAACGAGGACCGTGCTTTGATGGAGCTTCGAGGACGCGTGCATGGACCAGAAACCCAGCCCCAAGGGAACCCGCCGCAAGGAAGCTGAGAGCGCCCTGGACCCAGACCTGCGGGACCATCCTGAAGTGGCCTTCGTCCTCGAACTGGGGCGCGCCCTGCAGACCTTCGGCGTGTCCGCGCCGACCCTGGAGCGGGCCCTGGGGCGCGTGGCGCGGCGGCTGGGACTGGAGGGCGCCCTCTACGCCACGCCCACGGGTTTCCTGGCTTCCCTGCGCAAGGAGGGCCAGCACAGCAAGACATACCTCCAGCGCATCGAGGCCGGCCAATCCAACCTCGACAAGCTCACCAAGGTGGAGGAGCTGGTGGACCTCGTGGTGGAAGAGAACCTGGAGGTCCACGAGGCGCGTCGCCAGCTCGCGGACCGGCTGGCAAGCAGGCCCCGCTTCGGGCCCTGGCGCGTGGTCGGGGCTCACGGTCTCGCTGCTTTCGGCATGGCCCGCGTGCTGGGGGGCGGCTGGCGGGAGATGCTGCTGGGCGTGCCCGTGGGCCTGCTGGTGGGCGCCTTGATCCTGGGCATCCAGCACCGTCCCTCCCTGGGTCGGCTGGCGCCCCTGGCCGGGGGGCTCATGGGGGCCCTCGCCAGCGCCCTGCTCGCCACGCTGGTCCCGGGCACTTCCCAGACCGTGCTGGCCCTCACGGGGATCATTGTGCTGATCCCGGGACTCAGCCTGCTGGTCTCCATGCAGGAGCTCGGCACAGGTCACCTGGTCTCGGGCACGGCGCGCCTAGCGGGCACGGCCCTGGTCTTCCTGCTGCTGGGCTTCGGCGTGGGCCTGGGCCAGCGCCTGGCCGG
>CAYZND010000318.1:0-2715 GCA_964479495.1 uncultured Mesoterricola sp. | reverse complement strand
TCCACGTCGACCCTACGCCGCTTCCCCCCTGGACGCTCCTGCCGGCCATCCCCGTGGTCGTGCTCAGCTTCATGGTGGTCTTCCAGTCCCGCCTGGCGAACTTCGGCTGGACCCTCGTGGCCAGCCTCCTGGGGTGGCTCGTCGCCCTGCTGGGCACGGTGGCGCTGGGCCCGGAGGCGGGCGCAGGCCTGGGCGCCCTGGTGCTTGGCTCCGCCTGCAACCTCTATGGGCGCTGGGCCCGTCGCCCCGCCATGGTGGTCCTCCTGCCCGCCCTCATGCTGATCCTGCCCGGCACCATCGGGTTCCGCAGCCTCACCCTCCTGCTCCACCAGCAGACCCTGGCGGGCCTGGAGGCCGGCTTCCACGCCCTCTTCGTGAGCGTGGCGCTGATGCTCGGCCTGCTCGTGGCCAACGCGACCGTGCCGCGAAGGAGTTTCTGACGGCCATCCCTCTGTCTCGTGCGAGCTGCAGCCATGAAAAGAGGAAGGGGTCGCCCTCGACCCCTTCCGTCAGTGAACATGAGGCTTCTATCCCTGGACCGACTGTCAGCCCTTCGCTTTCCGCGCTTGGATCTCCGCCTCCAGCTGGCGAATTCTCATCTTCGCCTTGGCTAGGACCTCGGGAGCCAGCTCCTTCTCGCTCTCGTCGCGGAAGTAGATAGCACTCTCATCGCCAAAAGCGGCCGCGAGGCTAAGCCAAACAAAGGCTTCTTCGTGGTTCTGGTTCACTCCCTGGCCAAGGTGATGGTTCAAGCCGAGCATGAAGAGGGCTGTGGCATGTCCTTGCTCCCCGGCTTTCTTGAACCAACGAATGGACTCCGCCGGGTTGGAGGCTACGCCTTCGCCCCGGTCGTAGATCAGGCCAATGTCGTACATTGAGCCTACGTCGCCCTGCTCCGCTTTCTTGAGTGTTTCCGAGAAGTTCGCTGCGAGTTGCTGATCGTGCTCCTCTGCCGCTTTTTGCCGCGCGGCGGCTTGAGCCAGGGTTCTCACATCGGCTCCCGTGGCGACGTCCTGGATCCACATCCGCCAAGTGCTCTTCCCACCTGTGTCCTCCTCATCGCACATCACCTTCAACACAGTTCCGGCTGTTCCAACAAATCCATAGTCAACAAAGGTATTTCCCGTCCACTCGGTATTGCCTTGCCGGAAGTAGTAGTGCACTCGGAGAGTGTGCAGCCCAGGAGCCAACTCATAGGTCCCGCTCGGCCTGATGCCCTTACGTTCTCCGTCGATGGTGTCGATGGCGATGTGGGAACTACCGGGGTTCACAAGCACAACCTTCCCTTCCTGGGGGGGAGGGAGTTTCCCTGCGGCTGCATTGATCGGCAGAATGACTGAAAAAAACAACGAGAACGACAGTGCCGCGCGGATGAGAGTCATATCATCTCCAAATAGAGTTACGAATGTATTAATTTCACATATAGTTGATCCTTTGGCAAGATCGATCCTTTCCTCTCAGAAAAAGGACATCCGGAACCACCGGGAGCAACTCAGGTCAACAGGGATCCGCCGGAGTCCACCAGCGCTCCGCCAAGGCCTGGGTGAAGGCTGCGAGGTTCGGCACGTTGAGGGTGTAGTAGACCCACTTACCCCGCCGCTGTTCGCACACGAGCCCCGCGGTCCGGAGCTGAGCCAGATGGTAGGCGAGCTTGGACGGCGCCAGGTCCCCGAGCTGGGCACCGAGGTCGCAGGCGCAGAGAGCCACGGGTGCCTCGGGATGCTCGGGAGAGCTACAGACCTTCCCACGGCCCTCCGCCAGGAGGTCCAGGATGCGCACCCGGAGGGGATCCCCCAGGGCGGCGGCGATCAGGGCCAGGTCGTCCATCCCGTCGAGGATAGGCGTTCTGGGGTTCATTTCAAATTTTCTTGTTATTTCAAAAAAAGTTGTTACATCTAAGGGACCCTTTCTTGGAGCCCCCCTCGTGGACGACCGCGGCTACCTCCAGTTCCCGGACCTGACATTGCCTTTCCATCTGGACCTCCGTAGCCCGGTGGCGAGGAGTCTGGCCCAGCACTTCCCCATCCTCAGCACGGCGAACCAGCTCGGAGGCGAGATCTACTTCCGGGCTCCGGGCGCGGAGATCCCCTACGACGGCACGGAGACCCGGGAGTTCCAGAAGGGCGATGTGGCCTACTGGCGCTCCCCCACGGGAGAGAAGCTGTTCTCCATCGCCGTGTTCTATGACCGCACCCCCTTCGGCGAAGGCCCTGCTCCAATGGCCTCAAGCCCCTGCATCCGGATCGGCCGACTGACAGCCGATCCGGCCACGCTGGCACGCTTGAATACCATCACCACCGGCGAGCCTGTTCGCCTTGGATGGGAGATCCCATGAAGCCCCAGAACCCCATGAAGCTCTCCGAGCGCATCCTCAGCCAGCTGAAGGAAGGAGCCTTCCTCACGGTGAAGGCGGACGACACGCTCAATGCGATGACCATCGGCTGGGGCCTCATCGGGGTCCTCTGGCAGAAACCGGTGTTCATGGTTCCGGTGCGCGACTCGCGCCACACGTTCCACCTGCTGGAGCGCGCCAAGGACTTCACCATCTCCGTGCCCTCGGACGATCGGCACGAGGCGCTCGCCTTCTGCGGCACCCGGTCCGGGCGCGAGCTGGACAAGCTTCAGGCCTGCGGGCTGTCGCCCAGGAATGGCCAGCGCACGACGTCGCCGATCCTCGACCTGCCGGGCCTCCACCTCGAATGCAAGGTCCTGTAC
>CAYZND010000317.1:0-4516 GCA_964479495.1 uncultured Mesoterricola sp. | reverse complement strand
TTTTTTTTCAAGCAGAAGACGGCATACGAGATCTAGTACGGTCTCGTGGGCTCTGCTTCGCTGAAGTCCTCCCAGGTCTGGTACAGGTACGGCGTCTGGGCCTGGAACTCCGCCGCACAGGTGTCCACCCGCTTGAAGGCTGGACGGATGCCCGCCTCCTCCCGCCGCCGGGCCACCTCTTCTTCCGTGGCCCCGCAGAAGAGAGCGATCTGGGCGTCGCTGAAGCCCGCGCGCTTGGCCCGCTCCAGCAGTTCCTTGGGCAGCCGGTGCAGGGGGAAGCCCCGCATGCGGCCCTCCAGGATCACGATCTCCTCGAGCTCCCGCAGGAACCAGGGCGTGATCTTCGTGTGCCGGTGCAGCTCCTCCACGTGGTGCCCCGCCTTGAGGGCGTGATACAGCCAGAAGATCCGCTGGGGGCCTGGGATCAGCAGGTGCTCCCGCAGCCGCGTGAGGTCGAGCTTGCCTTCCAGCGCCCCCGCGAGACCCGGGTAGCCTTCCTCCAGGCTGCGCAGGCCCTTCTGCAGGGCCTCCTGGAAGCTCCGGCCGATGGCCATCACCTCACCCACGCTCTTCATCTGCGTCCCCAGCACCTTCTCGGCCTGGGGGAACTTCTCGAAGGTGAAGCGCGGGATCTTCACCACCACGTAGTCCAGCACCGGCTCGAAGGCCGCCTTCGTCTTGCCCGTGATGGCGTTGGGCAGCTCCCAGAGCCGGTAGCCCAGGGCCAGCTTCGTGGCCACCCAGGCGATGGGGAAGCCCGTGGCCTTGGAGGCCAGGGCGGAAGAGCGCGAGACGCGGGGGTTCATCTCGATGACGATGATCCGGCCGTCCTCGGGGTTCAGGGCGAACTGGATGTTGCTGCCGCCCGTCTCAACGCCCACGCCGCGGATGACGGCGATGGCTGCGTTGCGCATCCGCTGATATTCCACATCGGTCAGCGTGAGGATGGGCGCGATGGTGAGGCTGTCCCCGGTATGGATGCCCATGGGGTCCAGGTTCTCGATGCCGCAGATGATCTCCACGTTGTCATCGAGGTCCCGCACCACCTCCAGCTCGAACTCCTTCCAGCCCAGGATGCTCTCCTCCACCAGCAGCTGGCGGATGGGGCTCAGGTCCAGGCCCCGCATGCAGATGGCCTCGAACTCCTCGATGTTGTAAGCGATGCCGCCGCCCGTGCCGCCCAGGGTGAAGGAGGGCCGGATGATGGCGGGGAAGCCCGTGAGCTTCACCAGCTCCCGTGCCTCGGTCAGGTTGTGGGCGAAGCCGCCCCGGCAGGTCTCCAGCCCCAGCTCGTCCATGAGGGCCTTGAAGAGCTGCCGGTCCTCGCCCTTCTTGATGGCCTCCACCTGAGCACCGATGAGGCGCACCCCCAGGCGTTCCAGCAGCCCGGACTCATGGGCGGCCAGGGCCAGATTCAGGGCTGTCTGGCCCCCCACCGTGGGCAGGATGGCGTCGGGCTTCTCGGCCTCCAGCACCTTCTCCAGCACCTGGAGCGTGAGGGGTTCCAGGTAGGTGGCATCCGCCCGGCTGGTGTCCGCCATGATGCTCGCGGGGTTGGAGTTCAGCAGGATCGTGCGCACCCCCTCTTCCCGCAGGGCCTTGAGGGCCTGGGTGCCGGAGTAGTCGAACTCGCAGGCCTGCCCGATCTGAATGGGGCCGGAGCCGAGCACGAGGACGGAGGAGATGTCGGACCGCTTAGGCATGGTGCGCCTCCATCATCTGGACGAACTGGGTGAAGGCGCCCCGGGCATCATGGGGTCCCGGGCTGGCCTCGGGATGGTGCTGCAGGGCGAAGATGGGAAGGGTTTTATGGCGGAAGCCCTCCACCGTGCCGTCGCTGAGGTGGCGGTGGGTGATCTCGATCTCCGGCGGCAGGCTCGCTTCGTCCACGGCGAAGCCGTGGTTCTGGGCCGTGATCTGCACCCGGCCCGTGGCCAGCTCCAGCACGGGCTGGTTGGCGCCCCGGTGGCCGAACTTCAGCTTGAAGGTCCTGCCGCCGAAGGCGTGGCCCAGGAGCTGGAGCCCCAGGCAGATGCCGAAGATGGGCCGCTTCCCGATGCAGGCTTCGATCTCCTTCTGCATGCCGGGGAGGGCCGCCGGGTCACCAGGGCCGTTGCTGAAAAAAAGCCCGCTGAAGCGGGCGTCCAGGAGTTCGCTGGCGGGGGCGTCCCAGGGGAACACCTCGAGGCTGAGCCCCGACTCGGAGAGGAGCCTCAGGATGCTCTTCTTGATGCCACCGTCCAGGACAGCCACCCGGAACCTGGCCGCCTCGTTGGGGATCTCGTACCGCTCCCGGCAGCTGACGGTCCCGCAGAGGGCCTGGCCCGCCATGTCCGGCAGGGCCTGCACGGCAGCCATGCCTGCCTCGAGGGAGCCGTCGGCTTCCGTCCAGATGAGGCCCGGCTGGGCACCGGCGTCCCGCAGGTGCTGGGTGAGGGCCCGGGTGTCCAGGTCCGTCATGACCGGGATGCGGTGGCGCTTGAGCCAGCCCCCCAGGTCTCCTTCGCTGAGGGTGTGGTCCGGCACGACCGTCAGGCGCCGGCAGAGCAGGGCCGTGGCCCAGGGTCGGTCGCCTTCCACCAGGTCCGCATGCACCCCGTAGATGCCCTGCTCGGGGAAGGTCATGCAGACCATCTGCCCCGCGAAGCTGGGATCCGTGAGGATCTCCTGGTAGCCCAGCATGGAGGTGGTGAAGACCGCCTCGCCGCTGCCGCCGAAGCCCAGGGGCGCACGACCGCGGAAGACGGTCCCATCCTTGAGGATCAGGTGCGCTTTCATGGGCCCTCCCTTTAGAAAAAGCGCCGCCGGGCGGTCCCAGGCGGCGCTGCGATGGTTCTGACCCCCGTGCGGAGGTTCGAATGAGCCTACTGAAAAAACCGGCGCTTTTACAGACTGATACTCGTGGATCATTTGTGGGACAATACTTTTTTCGTTCCAAACCGCACCTCGAGGCCGCGCGCCTCGTTTTTCATGTTGGGCGATCCTTCGCATGTGGTCCGGCGACGACATCTACTTCATGAAGCTGGCCCTGGAAGAGGCCGAGAAGGCGGATCGCCTGGACGAGGTCCCCATCGGCGCCGTGCTGGTGCTGGACGGCAAGCTGGTCTCCCGGGGCCACAACACGCCCATCCGCCGCCACGACCCCACGGCCCATGCGGAGATCCAGGCCCTGCGTAGCGCCGGGGAGTGGCTCCACAACTACCGCATGCCGGAGTCCACGCTCTACGTCACCCTGGAACCCTGCCTCATGTGCTTCGGGGCCCTGGTCCAGGCACGGGTCTCCCGGGTGGTCTACGGGGCCCCGGATCCCAAGGTGGGGGTCTCGCAGCTCCAGGAAGTGCTTGAGAAGGTCAACCTCAACCACCGCCTCCAGTGGCAGGGGGGGCTGCTGGAGGACGAGTGCCGCGCCGTACTGCAGGAGTTTTTCAGGCGGCGCCGATAAGCCTGTGGAGTCTGAGGAGATTGCCTGGACCCTCACGAGGAGTGCCGTCAGCGCGCCGAAGAGCTGAGGCGCTCCCTTGAATCCGCTCAGCGCGTGAACCAGGAGCTGGCCCAGGTCATGAGCGTGCTGGAACAGGCCGCCGGGACGGACCGCTTGACGGGCACCTGGAACCGTCGCCAGTTCGAGGAGGCCGCCGCGGTGGAGATGTCCCTGGCGCGGCGCCGGAAGGGTCCCGTTTCCCTGCTGCTCTTCGACCTGGATCACTTCAAGCGCGTGACCACGACTTCGGACACGCGGCTGGCGACGCAGTCCTGCTGCAGACGGCCCAGGCCGTCCGGCAGCACCTCCGGGCCTCCGACGCCCTGGTGCGCTGGGGGGGCGAGGAGTTCATCGTCCTGGCGCCCGCCACGCGGTTGGAGGGTGCGATGGCCCTTGCCGAGAAGGCTCGCGCAGAAGTAGCCTCCCACGCATTCCCCATTCCACGACCCGTTACCGTGAGCATTGGCGTGGCGGAGTTCCAGGCGGGCATGGACCTGGGAGCCTGGGTCCACTGCGCGGACGAGGCTCTGTACCGAGCCAAGGAGGAGGGCCGCAACCGGGTGGTGGCCGGGGAAGGTCCAGCTGGTCTCGAGGAGCCACCCTCCATTCTGGAGATCGTATGGGACGAGGCCTACTGCTCCGGTGAACCCACCATCGATGCCCAGCATCAGCGGCTCTTCGCCCTGGCCAACGGTCTCTTCGGCGCTTCCGCAAGCCGCCAGCCCGCCTCAGAGATCAACCTGCGGCTGCACACGCTGGCCGCCCACGCCGCCCAGCACTTTCACGACGAGGAAGTCATTCTCCAGCCGGCGGGGTACGGCGGGCGCGAGGGGCATGCCCGGGCGCACGAGGAGCTGCTGGCCAAGATGCGCCAGCTTCAGGTCGAGGCGGAAGGGGGCCAAGTGGAGCTGGCCCGGCTGGTGGAGTTCTTCATCATGGAGGTGGTCCAGGGGCACCTGATGGCCGAGGATCGCCAGTTCTTCGACTGCTTCCGGAATCCCGCCGATCGATGAATCCACCGGAAATCGTCGCCGG
>CAYZND010000316.1:2084-4516 GCA_964479495.1 uncultured Mesoterricola sp. | reverse complement strand
GCCATCGCCCGGGCCCTCGTGAACGACCCCTCCATCCTGCTGGCGGACGAGCCCACGGGCAACCTGGACACCCGCACCAGCGTCGAGATCATGGCCCTCTTCGAGGAGCTGTACCAGAAGGGCAACACCATCATCCTCGTGACCCACGAGGAGGACATCGCCCGCCACGCCCACCGCATCGTCAAGCTCCTGGACGGCAAGATCAAGCACGACGAGCCCAACACGCCCATCACCCTGGAACAGCACATGGCCCATCTGCTGCAGTGGGCGGAGAAGGACTGAGGCGAAGCCCCCTTGCGAGGATTGGAGGGAGATCCCCCCACACAGATCTCGAGCGCCACCCTCGAGGCGCGAGCCCTGTTCGAATCCCAACAAATCCGTTAGAAACGAACGAACGTATTGGAAAATATCAGCACTTCTATCAATTTGTTGCGTTTTTTATCTAGCACCACAAATGCATCACAGGTAGTCTCCTTCGATTCATTCCAGCTCAATTCCTGAGCCCGAAGACCAAAGGAGCCTACATGGTCAAAGAAGCCATCCACGCAGGGCGGTTCTCCCTGGACATCCCCATTGATGCGGGTCAAGCCATCCAGCAGCTCGCCGCCCAGCCACCGGAAGGGGAAGCTCCCCGGGCCGTCAAGGTGCAGGTCCTGTCCGGATCCGAGATCCTGGAGACGCAGATCGTCAAGCTTGACGCCAAGGGCCTCGGAACCGCCCGGTTCGAGTTCGCCACACGCCCCGAAGCCGCCAAGGTCCTGGTGGGGGCGGCCACCGCGGGCGATCAGGAGCTCCAGGGCATGGAGCACCTGGTCGTGCCGATTCCCGCGCGTCCCTGGAAGACCAAGCCAGCCCTCCGGCTGCCGGCCATCCTCATCCCCCCGCACCACTGGCACTGCTGGCTCTTCTGCTGCCGCACGTTCACCGTCACGGGCCGCGTGTTGTGCCCGGACGGCCGCCCGGTGCCCAACGCCCTGGTCACGGCTTTCGATGTCGACTGGTTCTGGTGGTGGCTGAGCAAGGACACCGTCGGGTCAGCCTACACGGACCTCAACGGCGAGTTCACGATCCGCTTCCGCTGGTGCTGTTCCTGGCTGCCCTGGTGGTGGTGGCGCCGACGCCGCTGGCTCATCGATCCCCATCTCTTCCACCTCATCTCCGACGGCCTGAGACTGGATCCCCACATCCCCTGGCCTCCCGAGCCCCTCACCAAGCCGGACCTGGGCCTCTTCGAGCGCTTCCTCGATGGCCGCAGCACGCCAGCGACCGCCCGGACCTTGACGGCCAAGGCCTTCGATCCCACCGCACTGGACGCCCTGCGCCAGAAACTCGTCCCGATCCTGCCGCCCCTGCGGGACGGGGAGCGCTTCCGGCTCTGGCCCTGGTATCCCTGGCATCCCTGGCGCGACTGCACCCCCGACCTCCTCTTCAAGGTCACCCAGGACTGCGCGGCCAGCGGCACGGTGATCGTGGAGGAGGGTCTGGGGGACGTCCACTGGAACATCCCCAGCCACTTCGACCTCACGCTCCATGCCAACGAGAAGGCCTGCTGCCTGGGCGGTTCCGATCCCGATCCGGCCGGCGAATGCGCCCGGATCGATGGCCTGTGCCACGGCACGATGAGTCAGATCGGAGGCAACCTGGGCGCTCCCCTGGACCTTCCCGCCGGCTACCTGGAGGGCCGCGACCACCCCTTCGCCGGCACCGTGACCGTCAACGGGAAGGTGGGCGACGAGGTCGACTACTACGCGTTCGAATACTCCTCGGATGGGGGCACCACATGGCACGATCTGCCCCAGGAGGCCCTCGGGGCCTTCGATCGGACCTACGTGGAGCCGGTCGGTCCCTATCCCTGGCCTACTACCACCGTGCCTGCGCGCCAGGCCCTGGACGGTCGTCTCGTCTACGAGGGACGTCACCACTTCGAGGCCACGCATGACCCCCTGTCCTGGTATCCCCTCGGCACCCGGCAGTGGCTGACGCGCAACGAGACGGTGCTGATGCCCTGGTATACAACGAACACCATCGAGAACGGCACGCTACAGCTGCGGGCCCGGGGCTACAAGCTGGACGCCGCCGGACACCTGGTCCCGGATCCCGAGCCGCTCCCCTTCTGCGGCAGTGCCGAGGTGGTCCCACTGACGGTGGCCCTCGACAACCGCAAGGTGGGCGAGGGTTCCGACCATCCGCCCAGCACCTGGACGCATCCCTGCGGCGAGGGGTCCATCCACGCCTGCACCCTCGAGCCCGAGGTCGCCATCCTGTCCGTGAAGATCAACGGTGTGGCGGTGAATGCCTGTGGCCTGGTCCAGGCGACGGATGACATCCCCGACGGCCCCCTTGAGATCACGTTCGCCGCCTACGACCGCGCGGATGCGAGTGGCCACGGCCACCTGGACCGGTTCTCGCTGACCAGCGTCTACGGCCACGGG
>CAYZND010000316.1:0-2074 GCA_964479495.1 uncultured Mesoterricola sp. | reverse complement strand
CTCGCCCTGGGCACCCTTGCCTCGGGCCCGGCCAGCGGGGGCATTCCTGCGGCGGACGTGACCGCCTCGGACTACTGGCAGGCCGTGGCCCTCGGTGCCACGCGGCCCACCTGGCGCGGCGGCGTGTTCACGCTGACCATCCCCCACTTCAAGTCCGCCTTCCCGGTCTCCTGCAGCTATTCCATGGAGCTCTGGGCTTACAAGCGCAACGTGGTCCACTGCAGCACGGACCAGTTCTGGAACCGCACGGTCATGACCTTCGCGGTCATCCGCTGATCTGGCGTGGCCCGCTCCGGCGGGCCACCCCTTTCCACCATGCACGACCTCACTCCCCTGTACCGGTTCCTCCTAGGCGCCTTCGCCACCTGGCGGGTCGCCCATCTCCTGCAGTTCGAGAAGGGCCCCTGGCGCCTCCTGGAACGCCTTCGCCAGGGCTTGTCGCCCTGGCTCGGGGGCGTGCTCTCCTGCTTCTACTGCTTCAGCGTCTGGATCGCGCTCCCCGCCGCAGGGCTGCTGGGGACCACCTGGCCCGAGCGGCTGTGGCTGTGGCCCGCGCTGTCGGCGGGCGCGATCCTCCTGGAGCGCCTCATCGCACCTCCCACCCTCTGGTATGCCGAGGATCCCCTCAAGGACAATGCCCATGAGCTGCTGCGGCCAACCGAAACCACCTCTCCCGCCCCTCCGGACCGCGATCCAGGCGACTAGCGCGTCCCCGGCCTCCCGGCCCAGGCTCGCGGCCATCTTCGAATACACCGGTGGCACGGGCCTGACCGTGATCGGCCCCGTTTCGGGACGAGCCTACCGCTTCGCCGGCCCTGGCAGCCGGCTGAGGGTCGAGCTCTGCGATCGCCCTGCGCTGCTCCGGCTGCCAGCGCTCCGCGAAGTCGCCTGAAGGGCAAGCCGGCTCCGGTGCGCTCAGAGCCACCACCAGAACAGGTAGGCGAAGCGCTGGAACAGCCTGCGCCACGCCGGAAGCGCCTCCCAGGTTTCCAGGGTCCAGGGGGTGCTCGTCGCCAGGTCGGGAGCCATCGCCATCCGGAAGGTGTCCACCAGCTCCCGGCTCTTCAGGAGCAGGTTCAGCTCCAGGTTGTGGCGGAAGCTGCGGGAGTCCAGGTTGGCGCTGCCGATGACCACCAGCTCCTCGTCGAGCAGGGCGGCCTTGGCATGGAACATCCGCTCCTGGCGCTCCCGGATCTGCACCCCGGCCCGGAGCAGGCGTCCGAAGGTGGCCCGGCTGGCCGCCTGCGCGAAGGCATGGTCCGTATTCCCCGGCACGAGCAGGTCCAGGTCGACGCCCCGCCGCGCCGTGCGCAGGAGTATGCGCAGGAGCTGGGGATCCGGGATGAAGTAGGCGTTGGCGAGGAGGGCCCGCTTCCGGAGCTGGCGGAGCACGAGCAGCAGGTGCCGCCGGAGGCTGCGACCGCCGCCGTTGAGGCTGGAGACCAGCTGGATGGGCACGTCCGTGATCCAGCCCGGCCCCGCCGCCGGAGGTCCAGGCTCGACCGCGGACGCCCCTTCGAAGGGGGTCCCTCCGGCCCGCACCCAGGACCGCCGGAAGTCCATCTCCAGGTCCTTCAGGACCGGCCCCTGCACCTCGAGCCCCAGGTCCCGGTAGCAGGTCGCATTGAGCGCGCAGTCATAGTCATCCGCCCAGTTGGCGCTCCCCAGCACGGCCCGGGCGCCATCGGCGATCACCAGCTTGCGGTGGTTGCGGCGGTGCCAGTGCTGCCAGGGCAGGCGTCTCCCGATGGGATGGTAGAAGCGCAGGTCCAGGCCGGAAGCGGCGAGTGAAGCCGCGGCCTCCCAGCTGCCGAAGTGGTCCACGATGCAGCGGACCTTCACGCCACGAGCCTGGGCCGCCTGCAGGCGCTCCCGCAGGTCCCAGCCCGTGGGATCCTCCCCCCAGATGTAGATCTCCACATGAAGGGTGGAGGTCGCCGTATCGATCAGCTGGCGGGTGGCATCCAGGATCTGGTCGCCGCTCACGAGGGGGCGGACGGCATTCCCCTCCGAGAGGGGCAGCCGGTTCTGGCGCCCGAAGTTCAGGAGCCACTGCCAGAGACCGGCCGTCCTC
>CAYZND010000315.1:0-4526 GCA_964479495.1 uncultured Mesoterricola sp. | reverse complement strand
CAACCCCTTTGCGATCAACGCGGCTCCTTCCGCTTACTTGGACACGCTCCTAGATGCTCACCCTGTCATCAGCGTTCCCTGCGGAGACGCAGTGGACGGCATACATGGGCTCAGCGAAATGCATGACCTGTTCTCGCTCAGGCGTCGTGCCCAGCCTGAAGTGCACGTCGGTTCTCCCGGTCTCCAGGTTCCTCTGCAAGCGCTTGACCGGAACGAAGAAACCCGGATGGCTGAACGTGATCGAGGAGTGCTTCTCGATCAACGCCATGAGCTCGACACGGATCCCTGAACAGAAGGCATCGGCATTCTGGATGAACTTGGGCTGAGTGCCCTGGGCCCCCTTTTCTGAGTTCCTGGTCTGGCAGGACTCCCGAGAAGCTGATCAGGGCAAGGAATGGCGGAGTCACTGTTCGCATGATGCGTTTCCGGGTTGAAAAGCATCGGCCACCGGCCTGAGTCGCTCAAACCCGGTGCCTCCAGAACGCGATGAGGCGTGGCCGGAGGAGATGTCGACGTTCCTGCTCCTCGGGTCTATCCCGCCCCCTGGGTGATGGTGGCGCGGCCGCCCGGAGCCACTCCGGCTCCGGTGCGAAGCCGCACACAAGCCGCCGATCCTCCGGGCCAGATCCGGAATGGAAGGAGTGGCCATGGTCCACCTTCCTTGCCCGTCGGAGGCCCACCGGACCGGCCGTGCATTCTCCGCGGACAGGACGGTATACTGCCGGATCCTTCCATCTCGAGGTCGGTCATGCATAGCGCTTCTCCACTCTCACGAGTCGTCCTCTGCCTCCTTCTGGGGAGTCTCGCAGCCTTTGGCCAGCGGACGGTAGTCCGGCCCCAAACGACGTCTGCGGGACAGCCGGTACCCCCGCCCACGCCTGCGCCTTCCGGCGGAGCCCTCGGCAATGCCACCCTGAACGTTCCGCCCTCGACCCTGGCCTCCCCGCTCAATGCCATCGTCGTCAAGTACCCGCGGTCCGAGACCAAGGTCCACCAGCAGAACAAGACCGAGCTGACCGTGAGGTGGGACAAGGCCACGGTCGGACAAGGCAGCGTGGTGATCGAGCTCTGGCGTAACGGCACCCTGACGCACAACTTCCTGGCTCAGGGGTGGGGATATCCCAACGATGGCGAGGAGCGGGTCGCCTGGTTCACGCGTTTCCCGGCCGGGGGAGGTTACGTCATCAAGGTCCGCACCCTCGACGGCAAGCGGTCCGGTATCAGTGACCCGTTCACCATCATCGACGAGCAGAGCACGGAGAAGCTCATCTACGAACCAGCCTGGGACCAGACACTGGTGACCAACATCCCCAATGCAAATCCCAACCCGAACACCGGGTGGAACCCCTGTCAGCAGTTCGCCGGAGCCAACCAGAAGAAGATCTGCGTGGGAATCAAGGGCTGGAATGTGGAGTTCTCCGAGGGCAACTACATGGGTGGGACCTGTCGATGGGAGGGGATCGTCCGATTCGGCGTGAAACCAGGCAAGATCGCTGCGAACAAAGTCGTCAAGGCTCTCCTGCGATTCAAGGGGATCGACTCCGATGCCTACTGGTCGGGTCCGGCCCCCAAGTGGAAGCTCGTGGTCGTGAAGCCCGGCAGCCTGGTGGACGGCACGGCCATCGCCACGAATCCTTCCAGCCCTGTGGATGTGACCAGCATCGTGAAGGACTGGTACTCCAGCCAACCGGACAATGGCTTCGCCTTCGTGCCCGTGATGGAGTACGGCTCGAAGGCGCAGGACTTCTGGCGGCAGGTCCTAGGCCAGTTCGAGCTGGAGGTGGAATACCTCGCAGAATAGCCGGAGCCTTCCGGGGGCTCACGGCATCCTTCCCATGCGGATCCCTGACGTGACCGTTCCAGGTTTCCGGCATCCATATAGGAGGAGTGTCCTGTGAGCCTGCCCTTCAACCTCATGCGCTGGTTCTCGCTCACGGCCCTGCTCTCGGTAGGGGTAGTGACCACCCTTCCGGCCTGGGCGCTGTTGGCCTTCCTGACCACGCGGATGATCCGCCAGGAGGCGGAGCTCACGGCCGGGTTCGTGCGGAGCTTCCTTGCCACGGAGAACGCCTACGCGCTCTTCCATGCGGATGATGGCGACTGGGATCCCAGCCTGGGAGCGGTCTTCTCCCGCATCCTCACCATGCCGGACGTGCTCCGGGTGAACGTCTACTCGACTCGGCAGGTGGTGATCTAGTCCAGCGACCCGCTGCTGGTGGGCCGACGGTTCGAGAGCAATGCGGAGCTGGCCGAAGCCCTGCGTGCGGAGTTGGTGGTGAACAGCGGCGTCGTGGACCGGGGCCACCAGCCCAAGTTCGAGAACGTGGACTTCGGAACCGGTGTCCGCTCCTTCGTGGAGAGCTACATTCCCATCTTCGATCCGCAAGGAGGCCAGGTCCTGGGTGTCATTGAGCTCTACAAGACGCCCCGGGAGCTCTTCGATGCCCTCCGCTCAGGTCGCCGCCTACTCTGGGCCACCGCCTTTGGGGCCGGCGTGTTCCTCTACCTGACCCTCTTCTGGATCGTGCGGCGGGCGCACCAGGTCATCGAACAGCAGCGTAAGCAGCTGATCGAGGCCGAGGCCCTGGCCGTGGTGGGGGAGATGAGCAGCGCCGTGGCCCACGGCCTGCGCAATCCCCTGGCCTCTATCCGGTCCTCGGCGGAGTTGGCGCTCGGCGGGGACCTGCCAGCGGACGCGCGGGAGTACGCGGGCGACATCGTGGCCCAGCCGGGGCGTCGGCGCCGCGGGCGAGAAGGATGCCGCGAATGCAAAGGCGGCCCTGGACCAGATCCTCGCCAGCCGGAACGCCGGTCACGGAGCCTTCAAGGGCTTACGTCATCGGCTGACCTTCGCTTCTTCTTGCGGAAGGAGTTGCCATGCCTAACCAGCGCGTCATCGGGCTGGTCGTTCTGCTCTCCGCGGGGGCTGCCATCCTCCGATCCGATGGGGGCAGTTCCATCAGTGGGGGGTCCAGCAGCGGAAGCTCAAGCAGCAGTCTCGGCCGCATCCAGTCAGTGCCCGCGGACCGCTATGCCTCGGCACGACGGTACATCGCCGCCGAGCAGTGGGCGAAGGCGGTCTCGGCGCTGCAAGCGACCGCCGGCCCGGCGAGTGCTGACTGGAACAACCTGATGGGCTTCTGCTCGCGGAGCTCCGAGCCACCCGATCTTGCGGCGGCGGAGCGCTCCTACCAAGCTGCACTCGCCATCAACCCCAAGCACCTCGGCACGCTGGAGTACCTCGGTGAGATGCGCCTCCAGCAGGGAAACCTTCCCGGCGCCGAGCAGACCCTGGACGTCCTCGGCCGAGCCACCCTCTCCAAGAGCCGCGAATACAAGGAACTGCAGCAGGCCATCGCCATGCGCCATGGCCAGCGTCGCTCCCAGGGCGATGGTGGCGTGGCCGCAGGAGGGCACTTTCGATTCCGGCGAAAAGTAGCGTATCCGCCACGTTCCTCCCATGTCCCCGCCGAGGGGCGCCACGAAGGCCGTCTCGGAGAAGCCCACCTCGGCGGCGATGCGCTGCATGTCCGTGGAACTCGAAAGGGATCACCACCAAGGAGACCAGGAAGGGCCCAAAGCCGTTACGAAAAGCGGACCGCGACGATAAGGGCACTGCGGACGGTTTCACGGGCGGAAGATCCTCCACCGGGAGGCCTGTGGTTCCTAGCCGAGGACCCGAGGATGATGGCCGCACCGGACTCCGAACCGGACATTTCGAAGGGGGCAAGCACGGGGGCCTGCGAGCCCGTCATCCTCGGCGCACTTCGTCATCCCATCCGGGCGTCCGACTACTTGGGCGTCACCAGCCGCAAGAACCTCCGCCCCTCCAGGTTGATCCTGTTCTTGTCGTAGACGTCGCTGAAATGCTTGCGGAGCAGCCTGGTCAGGAGGCCGGATTCCTTGGCCTTCTTCAGGGCGCTCTCGATCACGGGCTGAAGCCTGGCGTTCGACTTGGTGAGGTAGTAGTGGAAGTCCCGGTCGTACACCAGCACCAGGTGCTTTTCGATATCCAGCTCCGGGTGCCTGGGACTTTCCGTGATGATCTCGTTCGCACCGCGCGAGAGGTAGTCCACGCCACGGTCCCCTTGCGCCGTCATGAGGTAGAGTTCAGGATCCCAGCTCCCGTCCTTCTCGAACACCTTCAGCCCGTTGGCGTTCCAGACCTCGACATCGAACCAGCCTTTCCCGAACCCTCCGGTCAATCCCAGCTTCCGGAAATCTGCCAGCGATCTCACGCCGTCGTACCGTGGCTGCGTCCCTTTGGGGATGAAGAGGATCCGATGGCCGATGAGCCCGTCGGTGACGCCCACGTTCACAGGAACGTAGGCCTGGTCCCGCTCCTTGGTCTGCACCAGCCATAAGAGGGTGATCTCCGGCGAATCCATGTCGAGCATGGCCACGAGCCGCTTCTGGGAGTGGTCCTCCGAGAGACGGGTGAGGATCACCTCGTGGCCGGCAGCTTCCAGGGCCTGCTCTGTCTCTTATACACATCTGACGCTGCCGACGAATAGAGAGGTGTAGAT
>CAYZND010000314.1:0-4539 GCA_964479495.1 uncultured Mesoterricola sp. | reverse complement strand
GACTCCAGCTGGTACTGGTACCGGTACCTGGACCCGAAGAACGAGAAGCAGCCCTTCGATGCCCGTGAGTGGGCTGCCTACGGCCCCGTGGACCTCTACATCGGGGGCATCGAGCACGCCACCATGCACCTCATCTACGCCCGCTACTTCCACAAGGTGCTGCGCGATCTGGGCTTCACGGGCAATGACGAGCCCTTTGCCAAGCTCATCTGCCAGGGCATGGTGCTGAAGGATGGCTTCAAGATGTCCAAGTCCAAGGGCAACATCGTGGACCCGGACGAAGTGATCGCGGAGTACGGCGCCGATGCGCTGCGGCTCTTCATGATCTTCGCGGCCCCCATCGAGAAGGAGATCGACTGGACCGGCTTCGAGGGCATCGATGGGGCCACCCGCTTCCTCCGGCGCATCTGCCGCATGGTGGACGAGCACAGGGTCACATCCGTTCCCGTCCCTCCCAAGGACCAGCTCTCCATCGAGGAGAAGGCCCTGCTGGTGAAGATCCATCAGACCCTGCACAAGGTCACCGATGACCTGAGCCAGCGCTACCAGTTCAACACCCTGGTCTCGAGCCTCATGGAGCTGGCCAACGCCCTCCATGACCTGCCCGCGGATGCCCCCAACCGGGGCCCCGTGCTGCAGCACTGCCTGGAGATCTTCGTGAAGATGCTCTCCCCGGCGGCCCCCCACACTGCAGAGCAGCTCTGGGAGCAGCTGGAAGGCTCCGGCTTCTGCATGCATGCGGCGTGGCCCGAGTGCGACCCGGCCTGGCTCCAGGCCGACGAGGTCACGGTCGTGGTCCAGGTGAACGGCAAGGTGCGGGGCCGCATCCTCGTGCCCAGTTCCGCCACCGAGGACCAGCGCCGCACCGCGGCCCTGGCCTGCCCGGAGGCCCAGCAGCACCTCGATGGCAAGGAGATCGTCAAGGTCGTGGTGCCCCCCGGCGGCAAGCTGGTGAGCATCGTCGTCAAGGGCTGAGCAACCGGACGGCTGATCCCTCTTGATCGGTTGAGGCCCAAGGCCTCATCCGATCAAGAGGGGGTTTGTCTGGAAGAAATCGGCGTCACAGGGGATTGCGATCCACAACAAAAGATCGAAGCTATCCGTGCCGATAGGTCTTCTTCCTACCGTGCCCCGCTCGCTTCGGAAGGCGCCTCATGAACAAACCATTCACCCCATCGGATTCCCGTGAGCCAGGATCGGCTTGCGAGCACCGCGCCGCATGGCCTTTCGCGAGGACCTGGCTGTCGTTCAGGGTCCTGAGCTCCCTTCTCGCCACATGCCTGCTGGCTTCCATGACGGTCATGGCGCGCGCCGAGGACTGTGAACGGTGCAAGGTGGTCATTGTCACGGGAAATGCCGAGTACCCCCCGCTGACCTGGCGGGACAAGCAGCACCCGGATCGGATCACCGGCTTTGCCATCGAACTGCTGACCCTCGCATTCAAGGACCTTGGGATCACCGTGGAGGCGCGCTACGTAGGCCCCTGGGCGCGGGCCCAGGACATGGTCCGGCAGGGCGAGGTGGACATGCTGGCCGGCGCCTACATCACCGAAGAGCGAAAGACCTACATGGACTACATCACCCCGCCGTTCATCATGGATCCCACCGTGGTGTTCGTGAAGAAGGGTGACAAGCTCAGGTTCAACAAGTGGGAGGACCTGATTGGGCTCAAGGGGGGCACGCCCATCGGCAACAGCTACGGGGAAAAGTTCGATGCGTTCGAGAAGGAGCGCTTGGACATCGAACGGGTGCCCAAGCTGGCCCAGGCCTTCGACAAGCTTGAAGCCGGACGGAACCGCTACGTGATCTATGGCCTCTATCCAGCCCTTGCGGAAGCGGAAGTGACGGGACGACGGGACAGGATCACCTACCTGGCCGAATCGGTCATTTCGGAGGGCCTCTACTTCACCCTCGGCAAGAAGTCGGCCTGCAACTGCCCCCGCATCAAGGCCCACCTCGAGAAGAAGACCAAGGAATTCTCCCGCCAAAAGCTACCCGAGCGCTTGATGGAGAAGTACCTGAAGCTCTGGAAGGAGCAGGCCAGCCTGCCGGAAAGCAAGTGAGTAGGAAGATGCTCAGAAGCACTCAGGACTCCCGACACTCGGATCGTCCCATCGCGTATCGTGGAGGACTCATGAAACGAATCCTTGCGATCCTAT
Organism: uncultured Mesoterricola sp.; assembly: GCA_964479495.1. GTDB lineage: Bacteria > Acidobacteriota > Holophagae > Holophagales > Holophagaceae > UBA1801. The sequence goes on along the minus strand of CAYZND010000314.1, from coordinate 2,380 downwards.
CCTTCGTGGCCCTGTGGGGATGGCCGCTGGCTGCCCAGAGGCTCACCATCTATACGGAAGTCGCCCCGCCCTTCCAGTATGAGAACCCCGACGGGACCCTGTCGGGCTTCTCCGTGGACCTGGTCCGGGAGATCCAGAGGCGGGTGGGCAACCGCGATCCCATCGCCCTGGTGCCCTGGGTTCGGGGGTACAACGAGGCGCTGACCAGGCCCAACGTCCTGCTCTTCGCCATGGACCGCTCCCTGGAGCGGGAGAGGAGCTTCCAGTGGGTGGGACCCATCGGCGAGGTCGACTACTGGTTCTTCGTGAAGGCCGGTTCGCCGATTGTCATCCGCCACCTTTCCGATGCGAAGAAGGTCGGCCTCATCGGGGTCTACAAGGAGGACATCCGGGACCAGGCCCTCACCCGGATGGGGTTCACGAACCTGGATCGCTCGGTGGATCAGATGGTCATCCTGAGGAAGCTGGCGGACGGCCGGATCGACGCCCTGGTGGATTCCCAGGAGAACATGGAGCAGCTCACGAAGCTGGCCGGGCTGGACATGAAGGATTTTCGAGGCGCCTACGCCTTCCAGAAGACCCAGACGTACCTCGCCTTCTCCAACCTCACCACCCGCAACACCGTGGAAGCCTGGCGGAAGGCTCTGGAGGCCATGAAGCGGGACGGCACCTTCGAAGCCCTCTTCCACAAGTACCTGCCGGACACTCCAGTGCCGGGCCCCGCGCTGAAGCCCTTCTGAGCTGCTTCGTACCTCCCGCAGGGTCAGCCCCGAGGGTATGCCTGCCCTCCGGGAGCGGTACAATCGGTTGAGGCCCCACGGCCGCCCATCCCTGCAAGGACTCCCCATGACCTCCTTCGATCTCGCGGCCGGTCTGCTGGACGCCAGTGCCGTCCGGCTCTCCCCCAAGTCCCCCTTCACCTGGGCCTCGGGCCTGAAGTCGCCCATCTACTGCGACAACCGGCAGCTGCTGGGCTTCCCGGAGCTGCGGGCGCAGATCAAGGCGGTCCTTGCCGAGCGTGCCGCCGAGTCCAAGCCCACCCTCGTGGCCGGCACCAGCACCGCCGGCATCCCCTGGGCCACGCTGGTGGCGGACGCCCTGGGCCTGCCCATGGCCTATGTGCGGCCGGAGCCCAAGAAGCACGGCATGGGCCGTCAGGTGGAAGGTCCCCACGTGGACGGGCACAAGGTGGTCCTCATCGAGGACCTCATCAGCACCGGCGGCTCCAGCATCAAGTGCGTGGACGCCCTTCGCCACGAGGATGCCGAGGTGCTCGAGGTGCTGGCCCTCTTCAGCTACGGCCTACCCCAGGCGGAAGAGGCCTTCCGGGCCGCGAACGTGAAGCTGCGCGTGCTCGCCACCTTCGACGACCTGTCCCGGCGGGCCCAGGAGAAGGGCCTGCTGGATGCCCAGGACCGGACCTCCCTTGCCGAGTGGCGGGTGGACACCGTGGCCTGGAGCAAGCGGCACGAATAGGGGGCAGCATGCGCATCTACACCCGCACGGGCGACAAGGGCGAGACGGGTCTCTTCGGAGGCGCCCGGGTGCCCAAGGACCATCTGCGCCTGCGGGCTTACGGCACCCTGGACGAGCTGAACAGCGTCCTCGGCATCCTGCGCCTGAAGGTCTCCGAGCGCACGGCCGTGGGAGCCACCCTCCTCCAGATCCAGAAGGACCTCTTCGGCCTGGGCGCCATTCTCGCCACCCCCGAGGACCAGGCCGCCAAGCTGGATGCCCGGATGTCCAAGCCCACCTGGTCCATCGAAGCGATGGAGCAGGACATCGATCGCCTGTCGGCGCTGGCCCCTCCCATGAAGGCCTTCGTCCTGCCCGGCGGCAACGAGGGCTCGGCCCACGCCCACTGGGCCCGAACGGTCTGCCGGCGTGCCGAGCGCGAGATCATCACCCTGGCCGGAGAAACGGCGGTCAGTCCCGTGGTGACCGTCTATGTGAACCGCCTCAGCGACTGGCTCTTCGCCCTGGCCCGCGCCGAGAACGCCGCCAACGGCCTGCCTGACGTGGAGTGGCTGCCGGAGTAATGCGGGCGTCCCGGAACGGGGCTGCACGAAGACCATTCCCCTGTCTCCTTCGTGCCCCAGGGGCGTCAGGACTGCGCCGCCCTGGCCTGCTTCAACGTGCAGAGCTGCGGGCCGGTCGATTTCAGGTAAGCCTCCAGCTGGCCTGTAGAGCCTTGTCGCGCACGTGAAGGGCAAGGGCAGAGGAGGGCATCGGCGAAAGAACCGCAAGCCAGGAGTGAATCGAACCATCGCGCCATGGTTCCGCTTCCGGATTGCAGGGAAAAGGATCCGGCTCCCGCCCGGGGCCATGAAACCGGGAGACGTGCCCCCTGGGTTGACAGGCCCGGGGGGTGAGTCTATTC
>CAYZND010000313.1:0-4543 GCA_964479495.1 uncultured Mesoterricola sp. | reverse complement strand
CTACACCTCTCTATTCGTCGGCAGCGTCAGATGTGTATAAGAGACAGATGTAGACCTCGTTCCGGCGGTAGCCGATGGCGGCGATCATCTTGTCCAGCAGCTCGCCGGCCTTGCCCACGAAGGGGCGGCCCTGGAGGTCTTCGTCCCGGCCCGGGCCCTCACCGACGAACATCATGCGAGCGGCAGGGGCTCCCTCCCCGAACACGAAGCGGATCCGGCCCGCCCCCAGGGGACAGGCCAGGCAGCCCTGGGTGCACGCCTTCAGCGCCTCGAGATCCGGGGCGGAGGCCAGGGTTTCGGGCGTCGGGTGCGTGACGGCATTGGGGAGGAGCGAAGGCGCGGAGGCTTCCTCCCGGAGCCGGGTCTGGATGGGCTCCGGGGCAGGACGGGGAGCGGGGGCTTCGGCCATGGGCTCCTGTGGCCGGCCTTCCGGCACAAGGGCGAAGACCCCCAGATCCTGGAGGGCATCGCGCCATGGCTGGAGACGATCGGGCATAGGATCTAGACTATATCCAGTCGAGTGAAAGGAACCCGGAACCTAGCCCCCCCTTTCCGCACTCGATAGCTGGAGCGACGAATGCAAGCTCTTCCAAGGCAGGAAACCCCATTCGGGGAAATCACCCAGTTCCACGAGGCCTTCGCCGCGTTATACCCCCGTCTGGTCGGATACGCCCGCCGCTACGGCGCCGGATTTCCTGAGGACATCGCACAGGAAGCATTCGTCATTCTCATGCAGCGGGAAGAGCCCGTGGAGCACCCCACGGCCTTCCTCTACGGCACGGTCCGAACCCTGGCGCTGACGGAACGCCGCCCCCTGAAGAACCAGAACCTGAGCCTGGAAGTCATCGTGGAGCCCGGCAAGGGCCCCGAGGCGGAGGAGCACCTGCTCCACCGGGAGGTCCGGGAACGGATGCAGTCCCTGTCGCCCGCCTTCCGGGAAGCCCTTTGGCTCTTCGTGGTGGAAGGGCTCTCCATCCGGGAGATCGCCGACATCCTCGAGATTCCCGAAGCCACGGTCAAGACGCGCATTCATCGGGCCAAGGCCCAACTCAAAGATCAACTCAATCCATCAGGAGGTGTTCATGTCCTGGCATGACCCCATGCGCACCCACGAGTCCACGGAGGATCGTGAGCTGCGGGCGGAGCTGAGCCAGCTCCTTGGGCTCCCCAAGCGCGATTTCTTCGAAGTGGAAGTCACCCCGAAGATGGTCGCCCTCGCGGAGGATCTGCGCCGGGAGGCCCTCAGGCGCAGGCACACCACGCGCCAGCGGCCCATGTGGATGCTCCTGGCCGCCGCCCTTCCCCTGGCCATCACCCTGGGGGCCCTCGGTTCCTGGGGCTACCAGCACAAGCAGCGAGCCGAAGCCCTGGCCGCCGCCGTGGAAGCCAAGGAAGCAGCCCTCCAGCAGATGGCCCAGGCCGCCGCCGCAGCCCAACCCAAGGCCGTCGAGGCCCCGGTGGTGCCCGTCTCCCTGGATCCGGCACCGGTCCAGCTGCCCACCCGCATCGCCAAGATCAAGCCTCGCCCGGGTGAACTGGTCATCGAAGTGAAGCCCACCACCTCGCCCATGCCGACCCAGACCCTGACGGTCAAACAGCGGGGCCAGTGATTCAAGGGATCCTCTTCCCGCTACGATGAAGGGATGAGGGCTCCATCATGTCCAACAGCCTGGCCATCCTGATCCTGCTCGTTGCTGCCTTGGCCGCGGTGCTCGCCGGAATGTCGGTCTTCAGCAACAGCCGTCCACCGGACGCCCGCCTCAACCAGGTCATGGATGACCTGGACGAGGTGAAGGCCGCGGTGAACCAGCTCCAGAAGTCGGTGCTGCAGCTGGAGCGGAAGGTGGACAAGGACGGGAAGGACGGCCGCGCCGAGCTGAAGGACCTGCTGGAGCGCGTGGCCGAGCGCATCGACAAGCGTCTCCAGGAAAGCGGCGGCTGATCGAGACTGGGTCTAGCCGGCCTGGGAGTGCAGGTTGGGCGTCCAGCCCTTCTCGTTGAGGAGGCGGACCCCGACGATGCGGCTCAGGCGGAAGGCCATCTCCTCCTGGTGCAGGTGGCAGAAGGCGCGCAGGTGCTCGCCGTCCACGGCCTGGGGGGTCACCTTCCGCAGCTGGGTCCGGTGGGCGGCCAAGGGCATGTAGGTCAGCTCCACCATGAGGTTGTAGCAGGCGGCGTATTCCAGGATGCGATGGGTCTCCTCGGCGGCCTGGTTGCCGCTGCCCAGGTGCAGCATGGGCACACGACGCTTGACCTCCTGGTAGAGGTTCGGGTCCTCGCTCTGGATGCGCTGCAGGGCCGCCTGGATGATCTGCCGGACGGGCTCCAGGTGCGTGTTCATGCCCTTCTCGTCCACGAAGGCCAGGCAGGCCAGGGACCACAGGTAGAGGGACTCGTCGCCGTCGATGCTGATGGGGAGGAACCGGCCGGGCTTGGGCAGGAAGCCCGCCTGCTTGAGCAGGGCGAAGGCGTTGCCGGGGCCATTGGCCTCCAGGACGGTGTCCGAGATGGGCTTGAGGTCCAGGGAGGCCAGTTCGGGGCGGACCGTCAGCTCCTCCGCAAGCCGAGGCGTGCGGGCCTTCACCAGCCGGACGCCTTGCTGGACTTCCACCTCGCCCAGGCGCTGGCCCAGGTCCGAGAGCAGCTGGGCCAAGGGCTGGGGCAGTGCCGTCTGTGGCTCACCCAGCCGGGCGCGGATCTCGTCCATGGAGACGCCCGAGTCCAGGGCCCGGGTCAGGGTGTCCGGTCCAAGGCGGAAGCTCACCATGGCGTCCAGGGTCTCCACCTCGGCCAGCTGGGCCAGGAGGAGGAGGCGGTGGGGGCTCTGCGCCATGGGCGTGAGCATCTCGAGGGTGGGCTGGATGACGAGGGACTGGGGCATCGTCAGGGGGGCCCAGTGGCCTTCGGTGCCTCGATGGTCCCGGAGCAGGTATTCGTGGGCCAGGGCCTCGCCGTGGGGGCTCAGGCTGAGGTGCTCGCCGCAGGGGTCCATGGACAGCAGGCCCATCCGGCGCAGGAAGGGGAGGAAGACCTCCCGGGTTCGGGTCGCGTCCAGGGGATGCAGGGTCTGCAGGAAGGCCAGGAAGGGCTGGACGGCCAGGACCTGACCCTTGCGCTCCAGCAGGTGGCGCATCACGAACAGGCGGTCCTCGGAGGGGGGCATGTTCCAGAGCTTGAGGTCATGCTCCAGGAGGGTTGCGAAGGCGCGCTCCGCCACCCAGCGGGGGGGGTGGGCCACCACGGCGGGCAGTAGGGTGTCCACCCGGCCTTCGCGGCTCCAGAGGAGGCCCAGCCGGTGCAGGAGGGCGAAGACCAGGGTGGCATCCTTCTCTTCGGTCAGCAGGGAGTTGCGGCTCAGGAGCTGGCCCAGCTCCTTCTTGGCGGGGAGGCCGCCCTTCAGGACCCGGATGCCGCCCATGCAGCGCAGCAGCACGGAGGTGAGAGCCATGGAAAAGCCGAAGGGCGGAGGAGGCACCAGTTCCAGGTGGGCGTCGCCCTGGAAGTTGAAGGCGCCGTCGTCGAAGTCGGCCAGAGCATCTGCCGTGCGTTCGGCCACCACCCAGCCATCCGTCCCGGGAAGGACCAGACCGAGGCCCGCCAGCACCCGCTCCGCTTCCGGCTCGAGGACGGTTCCGTTCTCCGCGAGGTTCTTGAGCGCACGCAGGTGGCCGCTGTCGAGATCCGCCAGTGTGTTGGTGAGGCGCTTGTTGTCCTCCAAGTGGAAGACCATGGTCTTGAGCAGGCGGACGCGGCCCTCGGCTTCGTCTTCCCAGTGCTGGGGCACGGGGATCCTTCTGCATTCGCAGATCCTGCGCAGCTGTTCATCGGTGCAATTGGACAGCAACAGGTAATGGGAAAGCGGCATGGTTTTCACCCGTACCTGCACCTGCAGGTGACCGACTAGTTTCTCATGCAATGGGCCAAAACTCGAGGCCTGATTCGGGAAGTGGACCCGCCGTTTCCTTGCGTTGACCACGCTGCATTCCCGCTCTAGGCTCGTACGTTTAGGCCAAGGTCCCCGTGATCGCGCTTCGTCCCGAAAACCCACTCATCGTGCAGAGCGACCGGACGCTCTTGCTGGAGGTCGCACACCCGGCTTTCGAGGTGGTGCGCGACGAGCTGGCACGCTTCGCGGAGCTGGTGAAGAGCCCCGAGCACATCCACACCTATCGCATCACTCCCCTCTCGCTTTGGAACGCCTCGGCATCCGGCGTGAGCTGCGAGGACATGGCGGAGACATTGAACCACTGGTCCAAGTACCCGGTGCCCCAGAACCTGCTCCAGGAGATCCAGGACCACGGCACACGCTACGGCAAGCTGCGCCTCGTCAAGAAGGGGGAGCGCCTGGCCCTGGAGATGGAGGACCGGGGCCTGTTCTGGGAGATCGAGAACCAGAAGTCCCTGCAGGGGCTCCTGGCGGAACCCTACCCGGACCAGAAGGGCATCTACCTCGAGAGCGGCATGCGCGGCGAAGTGAAGCTGCAGCTCATCCGGCTGGGGCATCCCGTACAGGACATGGCGGGCTACAAGCCCGGCGATCCCC
>CAYZND010000312.1:0-4545 GCA_964479495.1 uncultured Mesoterricola sp. | reverse complement strand
GGACGGATCTGGTCCAGGTCCGTGTTCTCCTGCACATCCAGGAAGGTGCAGTCCGCCGTGAGGCCCGTGCGGAAACGCGCAGCGGTCCGGGGGGCCAGGGAGCGGCCGATGGTAGTCCCGCCCACGAGCACGATGGTGGGCCTCACCTCGTTGATGAAGTCCTCGAAGACGGCGGTGTAGGGCTCGATGCGGAAGTGCTTCAGGGCCGGATCGTCGTAGACGTGCACCACGTCCACGCCGTAGTGCAGCAGCTCCGAGGCAGCCTCCTGGATGCCGCTGCCCATGAAGACCGCGTGCACCGGGTGGTGGATCTTGGAGGCCATCTCCTTGGCCTTGCCGATGAGCTCCAGGGTGACGGGGTGGATCTTCCCTTCGAGATGGTCCACGTAGACGGCGATGCCCTTCCACTGGGACTTGTCCACGCCGGGCGAACCGTCCTCGACCCACTCGAAGACGCCCTCGGGCCCCTTCTTCACGCAGATCTTGCACATCTTGCAGGCGGCGTTGATCTCGAGGTACTCGTTGATGTAGTCGAGGGCATTGAAGGGGCAGAGCGCCTTGAGGGCGTCCACGTCCTTGACGGCTTCCTGATGGATGACGATGCTTGCCATGCCGTAGCTCCTGCTCAGACGAACTTCAGTTGGTGGAGGCGGTCCCCGATGCGGTGCGCGAGCTGGTCGCCGGCCCCGGTCCAGATCTCGTGGTCCGTGTTGGCCTCGGGGGGGAAGATGCGCTTGACCTGGGTGGGCGAGCCGTCCAGACCGTAGTGCTTAGGCTCCTGGTCCGTGAGGTCCTTCAGCGCCACGTGGGGCACGGGCCGGTCCTTGGTCTGGAGCTTGAGGCGGAAGGAAGGCAGGCGCGGCTGGTAGATGCCTTTCTCCACGGTGATGAGACAGGGATACTGGATCCGCGCCACTTCCACCGTGGCGGCCATGTCCATCTCCACGGTGATGGCGTCGGCGCCTACTTCGAGGATCCGCAGCACGTTGGCCACGTGGGGGATGTCCAGGAACTCAGCGATCTCGGGGCCCACCTGGGCCGTGTCGCCATCGGTGGTCATCTTGCCGCAGATGATCAGGTCCGGCATGCCGCCCTGGCGGATGCCCTGGGAGAGCGCGTAGGCCGTGGCCAGCACGTCGGCGCCCGCGAACTTCCGGTCCGTGAGGAGCACGCCCTCGTCCACGCCCATCATGTAGGCTTCCCGGATCACCTGCCCCGCCTGGGGCGGCCCCATGCTGATGGCCTTCACGGTGGCGCTCTTCTCCTTCTTGAGGCGCAGGGCCGTCTCCAGGGCGTAGAGGTCGTAGGGGTTCAGCTTAGAATCGATGCCGTCGCGTTTCAACACGCCAGTCTTCTCGTCCACCTCCACCTCGCTGGTGCCGGGGACCTGTTTGATGCAGACCACGATCTTCATGGGAACTCCTGTTCAGGGACAGTGCTATGACGGCCGGCGCGAGCCAGCGGGGAAGGCTTTGCTTGTTCGTCGCCCTAGGGGCGGGTGGCGGACTCGAGAAGGTAGAGGATGCTGCGGTAGATCTGGCCCGTGGCGCGGGTCATGCCGATCTCGCAGGTGCGGCTGCTGGAGAAGTGGCCGTCAAAGGACCCGGCACGAACCTCCGCGGCCTCGTGCTTCGTGGCGGAAGCGGTGAGCTCGGGGTGGCTGAAGCCGCGGTCGCCCGCGAAGCCGCAGCAGCCCGCGTCCCGGGGGATGACCACGCGCTCGGCGCAGGCCTTGGCGAGGCCTTCCAGCTTGCCCGCCAGGGCCATCTTGGTGACGGAGCAGACGGGGTGGAGCGCCACGGAACTTACTTTTCTGCAGATCGTCAGGCCCGGCAGCAGCGTGTCATGGGCGAAGGCCACCACGTCCACGATGTGCAGCTTGTCGAAGCGGGTCTGGTTCTCGAGGGTCAGGTAGGAACGGCTGTTCACCAAGCCGTAGGTGCAGGGGCTGGTGTCCACCACCACGGGCAGGCGCCCTTCCCCGCTCCAGGCCCAGAAGCGCTCGATGGTCTGGTTCACCGTGAAGCGGTGGGCTTCGTCATAGCCTTTGGAGGAGAAGGGCACGCCACAGCAGGTGCCTTCCACATCACCGGGGATGTGCAGGGTGATACCCGCGCGCTGCGCCACGGTCACCAGGGCCTCGGGCACGCTCAGATCCATGGGCTCGCCGGGCAGCAGGCCCATGGTGCGGGAGATGCAGGCGGGGAAGTAGATGGCCTGGGCATTCTCCATGGATGTGGCCGGGAGCTTGGCCTTGGCGGCCTTGGGCATCTCCGGGCTCCACTGGTGGGCGACGCCCACCCTCTTCAGCCCGCGGGTGATGGCCGGCACGAAGCCCGGGCCGAAGACGCTCTGGGCCAGGTGACCCGAGCGCAGGGCCAGGCGCACGCCGGGCTCCAGGGCGGCGAAGTGGCGGGCGATGGAGAGGGCGATCTTCTGGGAGAGCTTCGAGTGGGCGATGCGGCGGAAGCGCTTGGTGAGCTGGCCAGTGTCGATGCCCACGGGACAGGCCGTGGCGCAGAGGCCATCCGCCGCGCAAGTGTCCACGGCCATGTACGGGAAGTTGTCTTTGAGCGCACGGAGCCGTTCGCGATCTCCGCCGGTCAGCTCCAGGCGGGCGATCTCGCGGCGCACCACGATGCGTTGCCGGGGGGTGAGGGTGAGCTCGCGGCTGGGGCACTTGGGCTCGCAGTACCCGCACTCGATGCACTTGTCCACTTCCTCTTCCACCGCCGGCATGGGCTTGAAGTCCGCCAGGTGACCCTTGGGATCGGCGTTCAGGATCACGCCGGGGTTGAGCAGGCGCGCGGGGTCCACGAGGTCCTTCAGGCGCTCCATGACGGCCTTGGCTTCGGGACCCCATTCCACCTCCACGAACGGGGCCATGTTGCGCCCCGTGCCGTGCTCGGCCTTGAGGGCGCCATCGTACTTCTTCACCACCAGCTCGACCACATCGTCGATGAAGCGGGCGTAGCGGTCGATCGCTTGCGCATCATTGAAGGACTGGGTGATGACGAAGTGGAGGTTTCCATCCTTGGCGTGGCCGAAGATGATGGCTTCGCGGTAGCCGTGCTTCGCGAACAGGTGGGTGAGGTCTGTGGCGGCGTCGGCCAGCCGCTCGATGGGAAACGCGACATCCTCGATGATGACGGTGGTGCCCTTGGCGCGCACGGCGCCGACGGACGGGAATGTGCCCGAGCGGATCTTCCAATAGAGGGCCTGTTCGGCGGGGTCATGGGTGAAGCGGGCGGGCTCGAGGAGCGTGAGCCCGCCCGCGGCGTCGAGGGCCCGGCGTTCCAACTGCGCGCGGGCCGCTTCATCGGCGCCATGGAATTCCGTGAGGAGGGCGGCGGCCCCCTCAGGAAGGGACTTGATGACGGGCGGGATGCCCGGCTGGTCCTCCACCGAGCGCAGCGACGCGCGATCGAGTAGTTCGAGCGCCGCGGCGCCCGCATCCCGGAGAGTGGGGATGGCCGCGCAGGCGGCGTGGAGGTCGGGGAAGAGCAGGAAGCCGGTCACCTTCACGGGCAGGTCGGGCACCGTGCGCAGCACCGCTTCGGCGATGAAGGCCAGGGTCCCTTCGGAGCCCACGAGGAGATGGCTGAAGATGTCGAGGGGCTTCTCGAAGTCCAGGAAGGCGTTGAGGGAGTAGCCCGTGGTGTTCTTGGTCCGGTACTTGGAGCGGATACGCCCGGCCAAGGCCGGGTTCGCCTCGATCTCCGCCTTGAGGGCCAGGAGTCCCTCCGCCAGGACCGGTTCCTGTTCGAGGAAGCGGCCCTCGGCATCAGGGTCGGCCGTATTGAAGGCATGGCCCGAAGGCAGCACGAAGGTCAGGGAATCGAGCGTGTGGTAGGCATTCTGGACCATGCCGCAGCACATGCCGCTGGAGTTGTTGGAGAGGATACCTCCCACCGTGCAGGTATTGATGGATGCAGGGTCAGGGCCCATCTTGGCGCGGAACAGCCGCAGGGCATGGTTCACGTGCGCGCCGATGACGCCGGGCTGCACCTGGATGCGCGCGCCGCCGTCCAGCACCTCCACCTTCCGCCAGTGGCGGGCCACTTCCACCAGGATCCCATCCGTCACGGCCTGCCCCGAGAGGCTGGTGCCCGCGGCCCGGAAGGTCATGGGCACCCGCCGCTCGTGGCTGACCTGGAAGAGCTGCCGCACCTCCTCCACACTGCCGGCGAAGACCACGGCCTTGGGGACCAGGCGGTAGAAGCTCGCATCGGCGGCGAAGGCGATGAGGTCCACGGGGCGGTCCAGGACCCGGGTGGGCTCGACGATCGCTTGGAGCTCGGCCTTCAAGGTGCGGGATTCCGGGTGGGTGGCCATGGGCATGGATCCGGATGAGCCAGGTCCCGCGCAGGGCGCGGGACCTGAGCGTTCACGTCAGGGCTTGGCAGGGGCGGGCGTGGCAGGGGCCGGAGTGGCGGGAGCCGGTGCCGCGGCGGGTGCCGTCACAGCCGGGGTGGGCGCGGGCGGAGCCGGCATCCAGTTCTCGGGCAGGACCTTGGCATACAGGAAGATCACGACGCCCACCAG
>CAYZND010000311.1:0-4547 GCA_964479495.1 uncultured Mesoterricola sp. | reverse complement strand
CGCCTGCTCTGGGCGCGCCTCGGAGGCGTCCCTCCCGGCGTCCGCCCCCGGCCCACGGACCCCTTCGACCGCGCGGAGCTGGAGATGGAGACCCTGGACCTCACCCTGGAGATCCACCCGGCGGCCCTCGCCCGGGCCCGCCACGGCGGCGCTCCGAATCGCGCCACCGATGTGGAGAAGACCGGCCGCAGCCTGCGCCTCTGGGCCCTCGTGGTGGCCGAGAAGACGGTGCTCACCGAGAAGGGCGACCCCATGCAGTTCATCTCCTTCGAGGACGAGACGGCCCTGTGCGAGGCCGTGGCCTTCCCCCCCTCCTTCCAGCGCCGCAAGCGCCCCTACCGCGTGGGCGACGTGGTGCCCGTGGCGGGCCGCGCCGTGCGCCAGGATGGGCTGGCCATGCTGGAAGTACGGTGAACGGCAGGCATGCCAATCCTGGAGGAGGCCATGTGCCCCGGGACTCAAGCTTGGCGCTCGAAATTTCGATACCCATGATCATGCGGGCCCACTCTTCCCTTTCAGGAGTAGCCTTCGACCGCTCCGTCCAGCGAGCGAGGAAGACCCGTATGGTGGTTCAAACCGCATGGCGGTTCTTGGCATTCCTCTGCCTGCTTCCCCTCTCGGGAGCCGCCTGGGCGGCTCCGGCTCCGAAAACGACGGTGCTGATGATCCAATGGCGAGGGGAGACCCCGGCTGAAAAGGGGTTCAAGGATGAACTGAAGAAGACCGTGGCCGGCATCGCGTTCGTGACCTTCAATGCGGACCAGGACAAGGATCGGCTCCTCGACTACCTCCACAAGGAGTTCACCGGCCAGGCCCGGACGTTCGACTACGTCTATTCCTTCGGCACCACGGCCTCGGACATGGTCCGGCGAGTGCTGTCCACGGTGGACGCCAAGGGGACCGTCCACATCATGAACATCATCGCGGACCCGGTGGCGGCCAAGCTGGCCGATTCCCAGGCAGCCGCAGGCGAGAACCGCATCGTCGGCTGCCACCTGGTGCCATTGGAAACGCAGCTCCGGAACGCCATGAAGATCATCCGGTTCCGGAAGGTCGGCCTCATCTTCAACCCCCGGGAGGGGAACTCCAACATCCAGCTGGAGCAGGTGACAAATTTGTCGGCCAAGATGGGCTTCACCGTCATTCCGATACGGATCAAGCCCGAGCAGGAGGAACTGGAAGCGGCCCTCCGCCAGGTCGAGGAGAAGCAAGTCGATGTGGACTGCGTCTACCTGCTCTCCGAAAGCTTTCTCGTCTCTCATGCCAAGGAGGTCGTCAGGCGGCTGAACGCAGCCAAGATTCCCACCATTGCAGCCGTCGAGCAGTACATGCAGGAAGGGGCCCTGACCGGGACCATCGCCTCCTACGACAAGCTCGGCCGGCTGGTGGCTCGAACCGTGGCCAAAGACCTCAAGAACCGTCGCATCCGAAACAACTGGCCCGTGATCATAGACCCGAGCCCGGAGTTCCTGCTCAACACAGCCACGGCGAGCAGCCTGGGCATCGCGCTCGAGGAATCCCGGGTGCCGGGTTTGAAACGCATCAAGTGAGGCAGGCTGCCGGAGCGGCCTGTCACTCACCTGCTTTCCCCCTATATGGCGTCGTCAGGAAGGTGGATAGGTGAGATGCGTCTCTAGTCCTCGTACACTGTTAAGAAGTTCTTACTAAAATTGTAGTCATATTTTTTATGATTATTTGTAGACACCCAGGCTTTGTATAAATCTCGGTACTTTCGTTGTCGTCGGATTTTTATTAAGGCTTCCGTGATTTCAGATGCCAGCTTTTCTCCCTTGGCGTTTTTTGTGACAACTGGCCAAGAGTAGCTAAGCATTTCTGTTTCTGTTAAGGGAACTGTAATGATTTTACTTTTTCTATTTTCATTGATAGCAAGATAGGATGCTTCTTCGGGATAAAGCAAGGTAAAGTCAATACGTCCTGCATCCAGCATTTGCAGCAAACTTCGAGATACATTGCCTTGAGAAAATACGTTAACACTGGATCGATTCGTTTTATCTTCAAGGATTTGCTGGATTTCTTGAGAATACTTCCTGCCGTTCGAGGTCCCGAGGACATAGTTCGAGTCCTTGAGAATGGAATGCAATGATAATTGTTCCGGTGATTTCAAGGCTTTGTAGGTCTCCTGCCTCATGGCAAGTTGAATGTTGAAAAAATAGAAAGCCGGGACTTTGGCGAAATGCATCACATGCAATCGTTCGTCTGTTTTGAACAGGCCGATGGCTGCTGTCAGGGGACCCGCAATAACATCGTTGGTGAGTCGCTTGTAGTTGCCGGCCAAGTAAATCACATGGTGATACTGAGGCAACTCGGCTTGGATCATCTTGATGTATTCGACCCCATATCCCCTGAACTCGCCATTTTCTTCGTACGTGATGGGGGGTTCCGTGACGATGGCCCAACTCACGGTCTCTTTTGGGGGTGACTGCGCGTAGGCGCTGGTCGCCAAGAGAACCGGTAACAGATGGCATATCACCTTTTTCATCATGCCCTTCGATGGTAAAGGTGTTCAAAGATGGATGAGCGGCTGGGCAGGTTGTCAATCCAGGCTCCAGCTTTATCGTCACTCCGGGACACCCGCAGTAGTTTGGCTCTTCGGATAGGCGTCTGGGAAAACCGCAAAGGTCCGCGGCCGGGCACCTCACTGCGGTGTGAGGATCTCCTTCTCCTCGCGGTAGGCGAAGAGTTCGCCGAACCGGTCCGAGGCGGATGGATAGGAAAAATGACCGCCCTCGCACGAAAGTTCCATGTCAGTCGCAAAATTCTCTGCGCCTACCTGCGTGCCTCATCTGGGTTGTATTCGGCAATACGACACCGGAGGGGGGCGTGGCCATCTGGGCAACTTATTTTGGAAACAGTTCGATTGGGCCATCCCCCTGGAGTGCTTAGACAGTGTCGTCACGAGATTAGCTACAATGCTGGCCTCAGTGTCTACCTTTGTCGCTAATCTCGTGACGACATTGTCTAGTTGAAGGGAATCACTGGATCCGCCACGGGCTCCGAGGCGTCGAAGGCCAGCACGAGCACCGGGATGCCCAGCAAGCCGCACAGGAGCCCCCAGACCCAGAAATCCTTCCCCAGGCGAGCCGCGATGACGCCCCAGAGGTAGACGGCCGCCGCCAGGCCCACGAGGGGGATGAAGAAACCGAGAATCCAGAGGGGGGTGATCTCGGCACACTGGCAGAGCAGGTAGAGGTTGTAGATGGGGATGCACCACTGCCAGAAGGCGCCGATGCCGAATTTCTGGCCGATGCGGTAGAGGATCCAGCTCGTGAGGAGGTGGATTCCCAGTCCGAAGACCAGGAAGAACCCGCAGCCAATGAGGCCGCCCAGACATCCCATGCTGCTGTCATCCATGGCTTCCTCCCTGGATAAAGGCTTGCTCGACGACGATGGGGGATCATCCTTATGCTTCGGAAGGGAAGCCTGTCCACTGAACTCCGGAGCAGCTTCCCTATCCCAAAAGCGCAGGGAGCGGTTGTGGGTCGTTCAGGGCTGAGGAAGGTTGTGGTAGCCGGTGGGACCGGGCTGGTGGGACGCCATCTGGTGGAAGCCCTCTTGCAGCAGAAGGCCTTGGTGGCCGTGGTCAGCCGCCGCCCCCAGCGCATCCACCTGCCCAAGGGCGCCGAAGCCCACGAATGGCGCGAGCTTCCCGCCCTGCTGGAGGGGGCGGACGAGGTCTTCAACCTGGCCGGAGAGGGTCTCGCGGACCGGCGCTGGTCCCCCGATCGCAAGGAGGCCATCCTCCAGAGCCGCACGGAGAGCACGCGGCGGATCGTGGAAGCCCTCCAGTGGGTCTCGCAGAAACCTTCCGTGCTGGTGAACGCCAGCGCCATCGGCTACTACGGCCCCCATGCCCGCACACCGCTGGACGAGGAGTCGGCCCCGGGCCAGGACTTCCTCGCGCAGGTCTGCCAGGCCTGGGAGCAGGAAGCCGATGCCGTCGTGGCCAGGGGTGTGCGCCTTGTGAAGCTGCGCCTGGGCGTGGTGCTCGCCCGGGACGGGGGGGCTCTACCGAAGATGGCCCGGCCCGTGAGGCTGTTCCTGGGCTGTACGCTGGGAACGGGTCGCCAAGGCTTCAGCTGGATCCACATCGACGACCTCGTGCAGCTGCTGTTGGAGGCTGCCCGCAATCCGAACTACGAAGGCGTGATCAACGCCACGTCGCCCAGACCCATCTCCCAGAAGGTCTTCATGCACCTCCTGGCACGACGTCTGCACCGCCCCCTCTGGCCCCTGCCCGCCGCGCTCACACGGGTCGCATCCACCTGGCTCCTGGGCGAGCTGGCGGAGCCCATGCTGCTCCAGGGGGCGTTCGTCTATCCCAAGAAGGCGCAGATGCTGGGTTTCCAGTACGCCTTCGAGAAGCCTGAAGCCGCTCTGGCGGACCTGCTGAAGGCCACTTAGCCCGGATTTTGCATTTGAACTCGAACCCCTGGATTTTCGGGGGCCTTTGCCATCGGGGTGCACGAATCCAGGACGGGGAAATGAGCTTCCTTTTCTCAGGCCATCAGGGCCATAAGCGGGCCTTC
>CAYZND010000310.1:0-4567 GCA_964479495.1 uncultured Mesoterricola sp. | reverse complement strand
CTAGGACGATTGGGCCGCATCCCGCCGGGCGGGCCAAAGGAGGAAGGCCGTATCGCCACCCCCGACCTTCACGACACGCGTGCCATGCATCAGGACGCCAAGCTCATGCTCCTCGTCCCACGTGCAGCCGAGCTTGAAGCCGAGGTAGGGGATCCCCTCCTTCTGGACCACATGGACATAGACCGTCTCCAGTTTGAGGAGCTTCCGGAGCTCCTCGCGGGATCGGATGTCCGGCATGTACTCCGCCTTCTCCTCGTCGGTGTAGTCGTATTCCTCCTGCATGGACGGGTATTCCTGGAGGATGGCCTCCAGCAGTGAATCCACCACGGCCGGTTCGTGCTCCAGGAACCACTGGACCAGCATCCGTTCTTCTTGGCTCAAAGGCTCAGCCTCGCGGCCTTCTGGCGCGAAGACAAGCTTCGTCGACTTGCGGGGCAGGAGACGCGAGATCTTGGCCAGAACCGGCTTCCCGCAGGCTTCCCATGTGGGCAGATGAACCTCGGTCTTCCACCAAAGATCGTTTTCCAGTTCAAAGACAAGGGCAGCGCGGTTCATAGGGCGATTCGTCCAGGTCAGCACAGGCAGGTTCACGCGATTGATTGACATTCTAAACGTCCAGAAGCGGCCCCGCCTAGGAGCCGGCCCATGCATGGGCTCAAGCACCTCCTGGGCGCTCCACAGGAGGCCCTTGGCCTTGCGTCCTCCCTGAAAGCCTGGCAAAGCCGAGGAAGCCGGGTCAGGGATCACCTGCAGATAGGGGGGGGATCTTGCGGGCTTGCAGTCATGGAAACCCGCCGGGATCCGAATGGCGTTAGTTCCCTCCCCTCCCTTTCACGACAACCTTGGCTTTCAAAGGATTCAGAATGCCGTATTTCGTCTTCAACTGATTCATCAGTTTCGGATTCGCTGCAATAAATGCATTGAGTTCATCGATGATCGCCGAATATTTGATCGTAGAAAGCAGGAAGCCGCCTTGAACGGTCGGCAGGGTCTCATCAAAAACAAGCGCCCCAGGCTTCTTCATCTCGATCAGGATGTGGTTGGCAACGGAAGGCTCCATGTCCGCGCCGTCGATCCGCCCGGCGAGGACTTGCAGCAGCAATCCTTCAGCTGTCACGTTCTGAGAGACGGTAATGTCGTATTGTTTGATCGAATCCATCCATTGCCACGGGGTGAAGCCGCGGATGATCCCCAATGTCTTGAATTTGGAGATACCCCTTCCTTTGTTCTTGGGCAAGACCATCGCCCCTCCGGTGAAGATAGCGATGGGTTCGCTGTAGGTGATCGTCTTGCCAGCCCGTATCTCCGGACTCCAATAGGGATGATCTGGATATTTAAAATCGACCTCGCCCTGTAGGAAGTCGTACAGGAGACGGGTCACTGGAAGGGGCTTGTACTTGAACACATATCCTTTGCTCACAGCGAAGGTATCGAGAAGCTCTTTGACATGGGACTTACTCTGTTCGCCTTCCATGAAATTGTAATATGGATACCAATCGATGTTTTCCACACCAATGGTGTATTCTTTTCCCTGTGCAGCTAAATAGAACGAAACAAAAATGATTATAAAAAATCCACCTATGATTTTAACCATGGCAAACCCCTGAAATCAGCAGCCATTTCAAGCAATTTGACTACCAATGCTACCCATCACACCTGGTTCAATTAATAGTGTCTTGCAAACGCTTTGGAGAATAGAGAGGTGATAATCCAACTATAAGACCTCTCGATTGACATCGGTCGTCAGGCCGCAGATCTTGATTTTTGCAATTGATCCATCTGTTGATCATATTTATTTTATCGCAACCCTAAACCCAAAGAACCGGCCAAGCCTGGGAGCCTTTCCAAGCAAGAATTTTTGAACCTCCCGCGACGTGCCATGGAAGCCTCCCGCCGCCTTGCCTCATCCCAGGACCCGGCGTAGAGTCCTGGACGCCCTCAGGTGCATCATGCCACTCCGCTTCAGGTTCCCCGCCCTGATCCTCGCCCTGCTGCTGGGGGTTCTCGGCTGCACCCCGCCGGACCTGCATCCCGTCCGCGTTCCGGGCACCACGGGAGTCCTCGATGGCAGGCCGGTCCACCTCGCCCTCGGAACCCTGGAGGGGCCCGAGGACCGTTGGTTCCGGGAGGACCTCAAGAAGGCCCTGGGGAAGGTGGCCGGGGTCCAGGTCTACGAGCATCCGATGCTCCTGCCCCGCACTCCGCCGCCCAGGTCCTGCGTGCTCTCGGGAACCGCCCGGGTGGACGCGCAGGAGGAGCGCGCCACCCGTGGCACGGGGCCGGACGAGAAGACCTACCTCACGACCACCGTGACCACGGACTTCGCCTATCGGATCCAGGACCTGGTCACGGGTCTCACCCTGTGTGAAGGCACCCTGCACGAAGAGGACCAGGACGAGGTCGAGCAGCCCAAGGAGGCCCCCCGCAAGAGCCTGGGCCAGAAGGTGCTGGAGGGCACCGTGGGCTTCATCACCCGGACCACCCTGGACATCCTCCTGGGCAGCAAGTCCGTCGTGGAGCAGCAGCGGGAGGACCTGCTGAAGGCCTTCCGGCGGGAGCTCTCCAACCACAAGGAGACGTGGAAGTTCTGGCTCTCCAGCGATTCCGGTCTGCCCGCGCTGCAGCCGGGCATCGAGGCCGCGCAGGCCAACGACTGGGTGCGCGCCGCCGACCAGTTCCAGCGGGCGGTGGATTCAAGCGCGGGCCATCCCCGCCTGCACAAGGCCCACTACGACCTCGGCATCGCCCTGCTGGCCCTGGGGCGCTTCGAACCGGCTCGTGCCCACCTGCTCCAGGCCAGGGCCCTGCTCCAGCAGGAAGGGAACGGGCTGTCGCCCCGGGACCTGCCCTCCTACGTGGAGCGGAACGAGTCCGCCCTGGAGCATGGGCTGCTGCTGGAGCGGCAGCGCGCTTGGTCCAACGGCGAACCCCTCGACCCGCCTTGACAGGGCTTGGATCTGGCCTCAGCGCCGGATCTGGGCGCCGGGAAGGGTGGCTTCCATCCAGGTCTTGATGCGGTTGGCATCGCCGACGCGGGTCAGCTTTCCGACGGAGTCCAGCAGGACGATCACCACGGAGCGCTGTGCCACCCAGGCCTGCATGACCAGGCAGCGGCCCGCCTCGGAGATGAAGCCGGTCTTGGAAAGGCCGATCTCCCAGTTGGGATTCCCGATGAGGCGGTTGGAGTTGTGGAAGGCGATGGGCCGGTTCTTCCAGGTGACGGTGGCCCCGTCGCAGGTGGTGAACTCGCGGATGGTGGGGTAGCGGTAGGCGGCCTGGACCAGCTGGGCAAGGTCCTTGGCCGAGGAGACATTCGACTCGGACAGTCCGGTGGGATCCTCGAAGCGGGTCTCGGTGAGCCCCAGGGCCTTGGCCTTGGCATTCATGGCGGCGACGAAGGCCTCAATCCCCTGGGGATAGGTGCGGCCCAGGGCATGGGCGGCCCGGTTTTCCGAGGACATGAGCGCGAGGAGGAGGGCCTGGCCCCGGGTGAGCGTGGTCCCCACCGGCAGCCGGGACCGGCTGCGCTTGATGGTGTCCACGTCGTCCTGGGTGATGGTGAGGGGCTCGTCCAGGTCGAGATGGGCATCCAGCACCACCATGGCCGTGGCGAGCTTGGTGATGGAGGCGATGGATCGGACGGTCTCCGGCCGCTTCTGGAACAGCAGCTCCCCGGTCTTCTGGTCCAGCACCAGGGCGGAGGTGGACTTCAGATCCAAGGACGACGTGGAGGCAGGCTTCGCCGCCGACAGCATCGTGAACGCCGATGCGAGTCCCAGCGTGATGATCCACCGTGCCCTTCCGAATCCCATGGGTGCTCCTCTGGTTCAAAGGATGGACGTACGCGCCGGAAGGTTGCAAGGTTTGCACCGGATGTGATCTTTTTCCTATTCTCCCGGTGCAGGGTTCCCTTGGCGCAGCAGCTGTGCCAGCTCCTGGAGGGCCGGGGCGGCGTGGCTGCCCTTCCGCCAGGCCAGGACGAGGGTGCGGAACGGGGCGGGCTCGGCCAGGGGGCGCACCACCAGGGAGGCCCGGTCCGCCTCCAGGGCCGCCGCCATGCGGGGCAGCAGGGTGACGCCCAGGCCGCTGGCCACCATCTGCACCAGGGTCGGCAGGCTCGTGGCCCGGAAGCCCAGCTCCTCCACCTTGGCCTCCCGGCAGGCGTCCAGGGCCTGATCGCGCAGGCAGTGGCCCTCGTCCAGCAGCAGGATCCGCTCCCCGCCCAGGGCCTTCAGCCGGACGGGCGTCCGGCCCTGGGCCAGCCGGTGGCCCTTGGGTACCGCCAGCAGGAAGGGATCCTTGCCCAGCACGGATGTCTCCAGGTTCTCCAGCTCCGCCTCCTGGGCCAGCAGGGCGCCGTCCAGCCGCCCCTGCTGGAGCAGGGCCACCAGACGGGAGGTCCGCTCCTCGACCCAGTGGGGGACCAGCCGGGGGAAGGCCTCCTGGAATAGGGGCACGGCCCAGGGCAGGAGGATGAGGGCGCGGCTGAGGACGCCCAGCGCGATCCCCTTCTCGTTGATGACCAGGGCAATGGCCAGGCCAAACAACACCTCGCCGGCCACGGAGA
>CAYZND010000309.1:0-4567 GCA_964479495.1 uncultured Mesoterricola sp. | reverse complement strand
GACGATCTCGGTGTTGAGGGGCTGGGTGGACCGGAGCATCTGCAGCGTGCTCTTGACCACCGAGCTGAGGTCCAGGGGCAGGCGCTTCTCTTCGGACGTGCGGCTGAAGGAGAGGATCTGTTTGGTCAGCCCCGCCGCGCAGAGCCCCGCCTGGTGGATCGCATCCACCTTCGACTGCAGCGGGCTCTGCTCCGGCAGGTTCGCCTTGAGCAGCTGCGAGGCTGTGAGAATGGTGGTCAGCACGTTGTTGAAGTCATGGGCCACGCCGGCAGCCAGGGCGCCAAGGGCGTCCATCTTCTGGCTCTGCCGGAGCTGACGCTCCAGCTCCGCCTCGGCGGTGATGTCCCGCATGACCACGACCAGATTGGCCACCCGCCGCTGGGCGTCCCGCACCGGGGAGCAGGTGATGTCCAGCTCCTTGACATGCGCTCCCTCCAGGACGATCTTCACCCGGCCATCCCAGGAACGGCCGTTACTGGCTTCATCGAGGGCCTGCTGGACATCGGCGTGCTCGATGAGGTCCGGAAGGGCCCAGCCTTCGACGGCGGCGAACGACAGACCGGTCAGGCCTGCGAAGGCATGGTTGACGTACTGGATGCTCCCCGAGGGATCCAGGATGGCGATGGCGTCTGCCACCTGCTCCACGGCGGCGGCGAGCTTCACCACGCTCGCCTCGGCGCTCTTCCGGCCCGTGATGTCCATGCAGGCGCCCACGTAGCCGACGAACGCACCGGTCTCCGAGAACCGCGGTAGCCCCTCATCGAGGATCCAGCGATGGGTTCCATCGTGGTGGCGGAGGCGGTACTCCATCTGGAAGGGCTTACGACGATCGAAGGCGTCCCGGTACGTGCCCATGCAGCGGTCGAGATCCTCCGGATGCACACCCTCCGCCCAGCCGTCCCCGAGTTCCTGCTCCATGGATCGGCCCGTGAATGCCAGCCATGGCTGGTTGAAGTAGTCGCAGCGGCCATCCACACCCGAAGTCCAGATCAGCATCGGCGTGGAATCCGCTAGTGTCCGGAAGCGGGCCTCGCTCTCCTGGATGGCCCGCTCCGCCGTCCGGCGTTCCGTCTGGTCGAACAGGGTGGCGAGCAGCAGGAGCCGTCCGCCCTGGTTCACCTTCACCGCCGTGACATCGATCTCGCGGAGGGTTCCATCCGAACAGATCACCGTGTCGGCGAAGCGGTAGCTCCGCAGGTCACGAGCTTTCTGAACAGCTCGCCAGGCCGCGGCTCGGGCGAGGTGGCTGAGGGCCCCTACATTGGACTGCTTGAGGGTGGCCAGCGGGTAGCCAAAAAAGGCCGCAGCGGCCTGGTTGGCGTCGATGACCATCAGGGTCAGGGGCTCCACCAGCAGCATGGGAGCCGGATTCTCGTTGAAGAGGAGGGTGTAGCGCCCCTCGCTCTCGGCCAGCCGCGTGGCAATCTGGCCCCGCTCCTTCCGGACCGCGGCCTCCTTCAGCTCCCGCTGGATGGCCGGCACCAGCCGGACGAGGCTGCTCTTGGAGATGAAGTCATGGGCTCCCGCCCGCATGGCTTCGGTCACAAGGGCTTCCGGAGCCGCCCCCGAGACCACAATAAACGGAATGTCCGCGCAGCGTGTCCGCATGACATCCAGGGCCAGGCCGGAGCTGAACCCGGGCATGACGTGATCGCAGATGATCAGGTCCCAGACCTGGTCCTGCAGGGCGCCCTCCAGACCTGCTCGTGTATCGACGCGCTGCCAGGTCGGTTCGTAGCCCCCCTTGCGCAGCTCGCGCAGGGAGAGCTGCAGGTCGTCCTCGCTATCTTCGATGAAGAGGACCCGCAGGGGCGTGGTCATGACCGGCCTCCGGAGTCCCCGGAGGCCTTGCCTTCGCACCACAGGGGGACCTCGACGTACATCCGGCCGGTGGCGCAGCCGTCCTCGTCCAGGAGCACCGTGTGGTGCAGAATCACCTCGAAGGTCCGCCCGTCCTTGTGGGCACGGAGGAAGGCGGGAGGCCGTCCTTCGCTCCAGGCGAAGCGCGCACGGGTCCTGGCCTCCGCGCCATTCTTCAGGAAGTCCACGGACTGCCCGAGCACTTCCTCGACGGAGTACCCATAGAGTTCGGCAGCACCCCCGCTCCACCCCTGGATGGTGCCGTCCATGGAGACCAGGTACACGGCGCACCCGTGGACATCCGGCAGGAAGGTAGACGACAGCGTCGAGTTGGCTGCCTCCAGCTCCTTGACGTGGGCTTTCAGCGCCTGGATCTCTTCGAGGTAGAGCCCGTGGATTCGGTAAACGTCGTCCAAGAGATGGAGGAAATGGTTAGCGACCTGGGATGCTGTTTGCCCGTTCAATCCAAGATTGCCCATGGCCAATGCTCCCCATACCCCCTGAGTGGAGGCGATGGTTGATGGAAGATGTGGAGGTGAGTTCGAAAGCCGGAAAAAGAAAGAAGGCGCAACCTTCATTCCCGAACCGGGAGATGAGTCGGTTGCGCCTTCAACTTGCAGGTCCTAGTCCTGCCCGCCAAGGCACCCCATCCCTATGGATGGAGATACGGCAGAAGACAGCTTAGGCGTGAAGGAGGACTCGTCAAGAGCATGCGGAAGAAAAAATTCATCCGCCCGACCGCGCCCGCTCCACGCATCAGCTTTAGGGCCCCACGGTCTGCTCCAGCCGATGTCGCAGGTCCCCGAGCTCCTTGGACTTGAAGGAGCCCTTCGTGCGCTCCAGGATCTCGATGCCCTCACGGATGACCCGTTCGTAGAGCTCCAGGCGCGGGCAGTGCCGGATCGGGCAGATATCCACACCCTCCGCCTGGTTGGAGGTGAGATCCACCAGCTGCTTGAGGTCCAGCAGGGTCTCGCCCATGCGACCGAGGGTCATGCCCAGGAGCTGCTGCACGGAGAGGGGGCCGGAGGTCCGGGAGGTACCGAGGTTCTGGGCCAGCTCGCTCATCTCCTTGGCCCAGTCCTGTACGCGGACCGAGGATTCCAGGATGGCCCGCTGGATCTTCCGCTGCTGCACGCCCCTCTTCACATGCTCCAGGAGTTCCGGGAAGTCCAGGGGCTTCACGAGGTACGTCAGCACGTTCAGGTCGATGGCCTGGATGGCCGTCTGGGCGGAAGGATAGCCGGTGACCAGGATGACGGGCAGGCCGGCGTTGGCCTCTGGCACGTTCCGGAGCAGGGCCAGGTCGGTGTTCCCGGGCATGCGGATATCGGAGATGAGAAGGTCGTACGTGTGCTCCGAGAGCAGATTCCGGGCCTCGTTCCCGTCCTGAGTGCTGTCCACCAGGTAGCCCTCGGTCCGAAGCAGCTCCGACGTCGACAGCAGGAAGATCTCCTCGTCGTCGGCAAAGAGGATCCTTCCAGAGGACATGTGCAGGGTCCTGTCGCTCATCGGTGCACGCTCCTTTCTTCATCAGGCCGGCCATCTTGCGGGATCGCGGCCTCGAAACGAGTTCCGCGGCCCCCATCGGGGACCTGGAACGTCAGCGTTCCTCCCAGGGCTTCGAGGATGCTCCGGCACGTGGCCAGACCCAGTCCCAGACCGCTCATGGAGGCGTCCCGCTTGGTGGTGAAGCCCGATTGGAACACCTGCTCGGTCAGATCTGCAGGGATGCCCGTCCCTTCATCCTCCACGAAGATCACGCAGCGGCGGGACACCTCGCGGGATCCCAGCGTGATCGTGCCGCCGGTGGGCATCGCATCGATGGCGTTGAGGACCAAGTTGAAGAGCACCTGTCTGAGCAGCCCCTCGTTCAGGGTCACCGAGGCACTGGGGTCCTCCAGGTCCGTGCACAGGTGCACGTCGGTCGCCCGGCACTTGCTCTCCACGAGATCGCCGATGTCCCGGAAGGCCTGCTGTAGGGAGACGGCCTTCACCTCGCGACTCGGGGGCCGGTAGACGTGGTACATCGTCCGGATGATGCCGGCGATGCGGTCGATCTCGCGCTTGATCAGATCGGCGTACTTCGCATTGGCGTGATCGGGTGGGATCGCCCGCTCCACCAGCGTGAAGGCATTCTTGATGCCCGCCAGGGGGTTGTTGATCTCATGTGCGATGTAGGCCGCCATCTGACCCTTGGCGGAGAGCTTCTCCATGTCCTTCAGCGCCTCGTCCATCCGCCGGCGCTCGGTGATGTCCCGGGCCACGGCAAAGATCTTTCCGTCGATGAGGGGCGAGCTGCTCCACTCGAGCCAGCGGTACGAGCCATCCCGGGTTCGGTAGCGATTGACGAAGTCGAGCACAGCCTGACCTTCCGCTTGGCGCGCCATGGCCTGCCGGGTTCGGTCCAGGTCCTCGGGATGGATCCATTCGAGGTAGGGACGTTCCAGCAGCTCTGGCTCCGGATGGCCCAGCGCCGACTTCCACCGGGGATTCAGCTTGAGGAAGCGCCCGTCCGTCGTGGCCACACAGGCCAGATCGGGCAGGAAGTTGAAGAACCGGTCCAGGTCCTCCTGAGCCTTCCGGAGGGCGAGCTCCGCGTTCTTGCGAGCCGTGATGTCCTGGGTGGTCCCGTGAGCCCGCAAGGGGAGGCCCTCCCGGAAGCTCGTCCGGCCCACGACCCTTAGCCACCGCACCACCCCATCAG
>CAYZND010000308.1:0-4579 GCA_964479495.1 uncultured Mesoterricola sp. | reverse complement strand
CCGGCGCTCCCCTGCGGGGGGGGCCTTCTCCCGGATCTCAAGCCGGTCGGGCTGGAGGTGGATCTCCCAGCCCTGGCCCATCGGCAGGGGCAGGTAGACCACCCGCTCCGTGGCAGGATGCACCAGGGTGATGCGCTGCTCCCCATCGTCCAGGATCCAGAGCAGGCCTTCGAGGGCGGGCCGGAAGTCGCCGCCTACCAGGGGCAGTCCGCCGAGGCCCTCCGTCAGGGGCGTATTACGGGTCGGGAAGAAGGCCGGGAACTCCGTCAGCGCCATGGGGGTGCCCGCATCCCGCAGCACGCGGACCGGTCGTCCAGGCAGCCCCAGCCGGAAGAGGATTCGGCCCTGATGGTCCGAGATCCGTAGCGTGCCGTCCTCCGTAAGCATCACCCGGCAGTTGGCGCTGGTTCGGGTGTCCCCTCCGCCAGGAGACAGGGACAAAGGGGCTGGAGCGGCGCTGGGCAGCGTCGATTCCCAGGGCACCCGGGAGTCCACATCCCAGGGCAGCTTCGACTGCGCGGCGAGGGCCGCGGGCATCAGGAGGAGGGCGCCCAGCCGCACAAGGCCTCCAGGTTGCGAGTGGTTAGGTCGGCGATGCGCGCAAAGGAGACGCCCCGGAGCGCCGCCAGGCACTCCGCCACATGGACGACCCAGGCGGGCTCGTTGGTCTTCCCCCGGTGGGGCATGGGGGCCAGGTACGGGGAATCCGTCTCCACCAGGATCCGGTCCTCCGGCGCCCAGGTGGCGACGGCCTGGATGGCCTCGGCCTTCCGGAAGGTGATGATGCCCGAGAAGCTCAGGTGGAAGCCGAGGTCCAGGGCCTGCCTGGCGAAAGCCATGTCCTCGGAGAAGCAGTGGATGACGCCGCCCACGGCCTCGGCCCCCTCCTCCCGCAGGATCCTCAGGGTGTCCGCGCCCGCCTCGCGGGTGTGGATCATCAGCGGCTTGCCCACGCGGCGGGCCAGTCGGATCTGGAGGCGGAAGACCTCCTCCTGGGTGTCCCGGGGGCTGAAGTCGTAGTGCCAGTCCAGGCCCGTCTCGCCCACGAAGCGCACGTCCGGATCCGTCAGCAGGCCTTGCAGGCGGCCTTCGGTATCGGCCATCCAGGTCTTGGCTTCGTGGGGATGCACGCCCAGGCTGGCCCGAAGGTCGGTGTTTTCCTTGACGAGGGTCATGACCTCGCCGCAATCTTCCAGCTCCGTGCCCACCACCACGAAGCCGCCTACGCCGGCGCTCCGGGCGCGGTCCAGGACTGCATTCAGATTTGGTTTTCCCTGATAGCTGCCGACAAGATGGCAGTGGGCATCCACAAGCATGGTCTTCTCCACCTCCATGTTGGCAGAAGGCGCCGTCCTCCCGTCACGTAACCCTTCGCGGTCCGCCACCCATGGGTATGTGCAGCCTGAATCCACCCTCGATCTCATGGGCCCTGGAGCTGGGGAGCCTGGAGACGGGCGGCACGCTGCCGGCCCTTCTCTGGGGCCTCCTGCTGGCCGGAGCGCTGCTGCTGGGCGCGGGATTGGCCCGCTGGTGGATCCGCTCCGTCCGCCTCCGTGCCGATGAGCTGGAAGTCAAGGTGCTGGAGCGTACGGAGGACCTGGCCCTCCGGAACAGGGCCCTGGAGCGGCTCCACCATCAGCTGCAGAGGACCCTGGAGGGTCGGATCCAGCTCATGAACACGGTGATCCACGACCTGAGGTCGCCCCTCAACAGCATCATGATCTCCGTGGAGCGCCTGCAGGGGGACAACGGCCTGGACCGGGAGGCGGCCCTCGCGCTGATCGACCGGGAGAGCCACCGCCTGGAGCAGATCCTGGCCAAGCTGCTGGACCAGAGCCGCAGCGAAGGTCTTTACGAGAGCCTCAGCCTGCGGCTGTGCCGGCCCACGGAGATCCTGCAGGGCCTGGCGGACACGTTCCGCCTGCGCGCGGAGGCCAAGGATCTGGGCGCCGACCTGGACCTGGACCCCGCGGCTGGGCAGGTGTGGATCCTGGCGGACACCACGGCGCTCCAGCAGGTGCTGTTCAACCTCATCGAGAACGCGCTGAAGTTCACGCGGCCCCCGGGCATCGTCGGCATCCGCAGCCGGGTGGAGCCGGAGCACTTCTGCCTGGAAGTCTGGGATACGGGCCGGGGCATCGAGACCACCAAGCTGGAGACCATCTTCCAGCCCTACCAGCAGGCCCTGGAGACCGATTCCACCTCGGGTTGGGGCCTCGGCCTGAGCATCTGCTCGGCCATGGTGAAGGCCCACCAGGGCAAGATCGAGCTGGAGAGCGAGCTGGGCCGGGGCACCACCTTCCGCGTGGTCATTCCGCTCGTCCTTCCGAAGCGGGAGAGCATGTCGCGCTAAACTGGGCCTCATGCGCCCCCTGACGACCATCCTGATCGTGGACGACGAGCCCGGCATCCGGCGGTCGCTGGGGGAATCCCTCACGGAGGAGGGCTACGCGGTGCTCAAGGCCGAGCGCGGCGAGCAGGCCCTGGACTTGCTGGAGAACCCTGACAGCGAGGGCATCGACCTGATGCTGCTGGATGTCTGGCTTCCGGGCATCGACGGCCTGGAGACCCTGCAGCGCTCCAAGGTCCTTCGGCCGGATCTGCCGGTGGTGATGATCTCTGGCCACGCCAACATCGACACGGCTCTCAACGCCACCAAGCTGGGCGCCTTCGATTTCCTCGAGAAGCCCGTGGACCTGGACCGCTTGCTGCTCGTGGTGGGCAACGCCGTCAAGCAGCGCCAGCTGGAGCAGGACAACCAGCGCCTGCAGCAGGAGGTGGAGCACGATCGCTTCTTCATGGCGGAGAGTCCCGCCATGAAGCGCCTCCTGGCGGACGTGAAGCTTGTGGCCCCCACGGAGGGGCGCGTGCTGCTCACGGGCGAGAACGGCAGCGGCAAGGAGGAGGTGGCCCGCCTGCTCCATGCCCAGAGTCCGCGGAAGGGCGGTCCCTTCGTGGAGGTCAACTGCGCGGCCATTCCCGAGGAGCTCATCGAGTCCGAGCTCTTCGGTCACGTGAAGGGCGCCTTCACGGGCGCCATCCGGGACCAGAAGGGCAAGTTCCGGGAGGCCCACGGCGGCACCCTCTTCCTGGACGAAGTGGGCGACATGTCCCTCAAGACCCAGGCGAAGGTGCTTCGGGCGCTCCAGGAGGGCCGCATCGAGCCCGTGGGCGGGGGCGGAGCGGTGAGCGTGGATGTGCGGGTCATCGCAGCCACCAACAAGGACCTGCCCGAGGAGATCAAGGCGGGCCGCTTCCGGGAGGACCTCTACTTCCGCCTGGCCGTGGTGCCCTTGCGGGTGCCGCCCCTGCGGGAGCGGCCCGAGGAGCTGATCCAGATGGCCGAGGCCTTCCTGCAGCGCCTCGCCCGGAGCTACGGCCGGTCGTTCAAGCGCCTGGCCCCCGAAGCTCGGGACACGCTGCTGCGCCACGACTGGCCGGGCAACGTGCGCGAGCTGAAGAACCTCATGGAGCGCGCCCTGATCCTGGGGCGAGGCTCCGAGATCGCCACGCGGGATCTCGGCCCCCTCGCCGCGCGCCACATCAGCGGGCCGGATCCCTTCTCCTTCCCGGATTTTCCGAGCCTGCGCGAGGCCCGGGACTGGTTCGAAGGCGAGTACATCAAGCGCGAGCTGCGGCTCCAGAACGGCAACATGACACGGGTCGCCGAAAGCCTGGGCCTGGACCGCTCCAACCTCTACAAGCGCCTGAAGGCCCTGGGCGTGGAGGCCCGGGAGTCATGAACCCTGCCCCGACGGAGCGCCTCTGGTTCAAGATTGGCTCGAGAGGATGCGGGTCGTGGAGCACGCTCCAGTGGAGCGTGCGCAGCGGGGTCCCTGCACCGAGCGAGGAACCTGGAGGGGAGCAAGGATGACCGAGCGCCTCTGGTTCAAGATTGGTGAAGCCGCCGAGCGCATCGGAGCCACGCCCAAGGAACTGCGCTACTGGGAGAAGGTCATCCCGGAGCTGCGTCCCCGGCGCAGCAAGGGCAACCTGCGCTACTACCACGTGGACGAGTTCCCGAGGCTCCAGATGATCCGGAACTGGCTTGCGGAAGGACTCACCGTGGCGGACTGTCGGCAGCTGCTGCTGACCGGCCACCTCGCGAGACCCCTGCTGGATCTTGGTGAAGAGACGGTGGAGGCCCCTGCCCCCGCACCGCGGGCACTCGGCCGGAAGCCCGCCACCAAGGTCGAGCGCTCCGCCGCGCCGGACCTCCAGCCGGTCCTCAAAGCCTTGAAGGCCCTGGCGAAGCGCCTCTCCGCGCCCCCCCAGGCCGCCCGCACACGGAAACCCGAGCTTGACCAGGAAGGCCTTTGGCCGTAGAGTGGATGGTTCACGGCGCGTGGCGCAGCCTGGTAGCGCACTACCTTGGGGTGGTAGGGGTCGGAAGTTCGAATCTTCTCGCGCCGACCAAACGAGACGGGAGATCCGATGGATCTCCCGTTTCCATATCCACGGAAGGAATTCGCACTTCCGATCGAACGGTGGTGCGCCGATAGACGGGAGTGCGTAGCCGCACGGCTTGCGGGGCGCAGCCGACGCTCGAATCATCTCGAGCCGGCCAATGGGATCCAGA
>CAYZND010000307.1:0-4591 GCA_964479495.1 uncultured Mesoterricola sp. | reverse complement strand
GGGCGTAGTCGTGGACCCAGGCCGCGGCGATGGCGGCGCCCACGCTGTGGGCCAGGAGGGTCATGTCCTCCGGCGGAAGGTTGTAGGCCTGCGTGATGTGACGGGCGAAGCAGTCCGCATCCTGGATGATCACGGCCAGGTTCTCCGCGGAACCGCGCGCTCCCGGCGAGCGGCCATGGCCCCGGGCGTCCCAGGCGAAGACGTGGACATCGTCGAGGCCGAGGTCCTCCACGAGGGCCTCCATGCGGCCCGAGTGTTCGTGACCCCGGTGGAAGACCAGCAAAGACCTGGAGCTGGGAATGGCTGGATGCCAGGCGCGGTAGAAGAGCTCGGCGCCGTCGTGGGAGAGGAAGGTGTGCTCGGTGCTCACGGAGCGCTCCGGGAAAAGAGAATCAATACGCTTACGTATGGATATCCATACGGAAAGGTATGGTTGTCCGATCCCTCTGTCAAGGCGTCTTTCCCGCTTCCAGCCGGGCCACGGCTTCGAACAGCTCCTGGGCGACCCGGTGCACGCCCTCACGGGAATCGGGCACTTCCTCGAAGGTCCTGGGCTCGCCGATGACGAGGCGAACCTTCCAGGGCCTCGGGAACGAAGCCCCCTTGGGGAAGGCCGCGAAGGCCCCGTGCAGGAAGCAGGGCACCACGGGGACCCCGGTCCCCGCCACCAGGGAGCCGATGCCGGGCTTGAAAGGGCCCAGGTGGCCTGTCTGGGTGCGCGTTCCCTCCGGGAACAGGATCAGGATGTTCCCGGGGTTCGCCAGCAGCTGCCGACACATGGCCAGGCTCTGGCCCGCCCGGGCGCTGCGCTCGAAGGGGATCGCGTTGAGCAGGATCACCGAGAACCCCAGCCCCTGGAGGTTGCTGAAGAAGTAGTCCTTGGCCGCGGCGGGGAAGGCCCGGTGCAACTTCTTCAGCGGCAATGCGGAAAGGAGGCAGAGGGCGTCCAGATGGCTGGCGTGGTTGGCCACCAGGACGAAGGACCCCTCCCTGGGGAGGTGCTCGAGGCCGCTCACCTCGAAGCGGTGGTAGAGGCGGAGCCAGGTCCGGAGCCCCAGGGCCGCCATGGACCGGAGCGCATAGATGTACATCTCCGGTTCCCGGGGGAAGTGCTTGAGGCGCGCCACCGCATCGAGGTCCAGTTCCTCGGAAGGCGTGTAGCGCCAGTCGAGTCCTTCCTGGTCCGGCATGCCTAGAACCCCTCGAAGAAGCGCACCATGTGGAAGAAGAGCGGCGCCACGTAGATGAGGCTGTCAATGCGGTCCAGGATCCCGCCGTGGCCCGGGATCGTGGCACCCATGTCCTTGATGCCCACGTCGCGCTTGATGACGCTGATGGAGAGGTCGCCCAGCTGGCCTCCGACCCCGACGATCAGGCCCGTGAGCAGCAGCTCCCGGGTGCCGAAGCCTGGCAGGGAGAAGCGCAGCAGCCAGGGCAGGGCCATGGAGATGGCCAGGGCGCCCAGGGCGCCTTCCCAGGTCTTCTTGGGGCTGATGACATCCCGGAAGGGGTGCCGCCCGAAGAGCTTCCCGCAGGTGAAGGCCGCCACGTCGTTCAGCTCCACGGCAAACACCAGGTAGAGCAGGTAGCTCGTGGCGTTCCGCGCGGTGGTCAGGAAGGAGAGGTGGTTGAACATCCAGCCGATGTAGATGAACCCGATGATGGCCAGGGACATGGTCTGGAGCTGGCCCTTCACGCGGTTCCGTACGATGGGGACCAGAAGGATCAGCGCCACGACAAAGACCGGAAGCACGATGAACAGGCCGTACCAGCCGATCACGCCGGGCTTGCGGGGATCGGGCACGAAGCAGAGGACCGCCACCGCGAGCACGCCCGCGTAGGCGGCCCCGGTCATGGGCCAGTCCCGGTAGAGCCCCGTGGCCCGGCTGAACTCCTTCAACCCTACGATGGACAGCAGGGTGAACAGGACCACCAGGGCGGGACGTCCCAGGGCCATGCAGCCCAGGAAGAGGGGAGCCATCACGAGCCAGCCCCGGTAGGTCTTCCAGATGGAGCGCACGTCCTTGTGGAAGGCGTAAGTCAGGGTGGCCAGGATGGCCCCCGCCACGAGCAGCACGCCGCCCACGGCCTTGAGGTAGAAGAGGAAGACGGGATCGTGGAGGGCTTCGGTCATTGCGGTTTCCGCTTCTGAGCCAGGAGACGCAGGGTGCTGGCCAGGCGCACCCACACGGTCTGGATGCACCCCACGATCACCACGAGGCACGTCCAGTCGAAGACCGTCAGGCCCCCGAAAACACGGCTCCCCAGGAAGAAGGTGGTCCAGGCGCCCAGGTGGACCAGGACCATGCGCCAGGGCTTGGACATGAGGCCCCCGAACTCCCGCCGTCCCGCCACGGCCTGGCCGAAGGTGCCCACGTAGGCCGTGAAGACCGCCAGGATGGCCGCCCAGTAGGCCAGGAACGGGTTGCCGAGGCCGCTGTGGGCGATGCCTGCGAAGACGACAACATCGGAGACCCGGTCCGGCAGGTCGTTGAGGAGCTCGCCCCGGAGAGAGGCCTTGCCGGAAGCCAGGGCCACCATGCCATCCAGCATGTTGAGCCACAGGCGGACGTAGCAGAAGGCCGGGCCCACCAGGAGCAGCCAGGGGCGGGCCACGCCGCCCAGGAAGCAGAGGGCCGCCAGGGCCGCCGCCACCATGGACAGGTACGAGATGGCGTCGGGGTGGATGTGCCAGCGCATGCAGAGCTTCACGGCGACGTGCGCCGTGGCTCGGAAAGCATCGGCGATGGGCCGGCGGGAGGCCGGCTGGTAGGTCGGGGTGCTGGGATCAGGCATGGAGCGATAGTACCCTCGTTCAGGCATGAGCCTGCGCATCCTCGAACTCTTCTCCGGCCTGGGTGGCTGGCGCTATGCCCTCCAGGGCCTGGGCGAGGTGGTGGCCGCCTACGACATCAGCCCCACGGCCAATGCCACGTACGCCCTGAACCACGGCCACCGGCCGTTCGCCCGGGAGCTGGCCAGCCTGCCGGCGGAGGCCATCGGCGTGCACCGGGCCGACCTCTGGGCGCTCAGCCCCCCCTGCCAGCCCTTCTGCCGCATGGGCAACCGCCACGGCCTGGAGGACCAGCGCTCCAAGGCCTTCCTGAACCTGATGGCCATCCTGCCCCTGGCGCCACCGAAGCACCTGGTGCTGGAGAACGTGCCGGGCTTCCTGGGCTCCGATGCCCATGACCTGCTGAGGTCGACGCTGGAGCGCCTGGGGTTTGCCTGCATCGCCCTCGAGCTGTGCCCCACGCAGTTCGGCATCCCCAACCAGCGGCCCCGCATGTATGTGCTCGCCTCCCGCCGCCCTTTGGCGCCTGCGGATTCGCCCCTCGTGATGCCCGGATCCATCGCCCCGTACCTGGATGAGCCAGAGGATCCTTCGCTCTATCTGGATCCGGAGACGCTGGCGAAGCACAAGCCCGGCCTGGATCTCGTGACGAAGGAGGACCACCGCACCGCCTGCTTCATTGGCGGCTATGGGCAGCGTTTCGTGGGCAGCGGCTCCTTCCTGAGGACCGAGCGGGGCATCCGCCGGTTCTCCATCACGGAGATCGCCCGGTTCATGGGGCTGCCACCCACGTTCCACTTCCCGGAGGCCATCTCCCTCGAGCAGCGCTACAAGCTCCTGGGCAATGGCCTCAGCCTCCCGGTGGCGCGGTGGGTGGTGCGCCAGCTCAGTGCCGGGTGAGCAGCGCGAGCCCCGCCAGGGTCAGCAGGATGCCCGCCGCCTTGGAAAGGGAGAAGCCTTCCCGGAACACGATCAGGGCGATGGGTACCAACAGCATCGCGGACGCGCCGTTCACGGCCACGCCGGACCACTGGAGGATGTCCCCGGAGCGATAGGCCAGCAGGAAGCCGATCTCGATGAGCAGGACGCCGGCTCCGAGCACCAGCACAGGCCAGCTGAAGACCTGGGCGGTCCAGGGAGTTCCTGCTGTGCTCTGGAAGAAGGGCGCGGCGATGGCGGAGAACACGAAGGCCACCCCGTAGACCGCCATGAGCAGGACCATGGGATTGGCCGTGGGCGAGATCGTCTTCTGGCCCAGGTGGTAGGTGACGTTGCCCAGCGCCGCGATGCCAAGGAAGATCAGCGCCTGTTTCATGGGGACTCCTGCACAGCCAACCTCTAGCTTGGCAGAGCCCCTGGCGCGTGCGGGATTCAGGCGGGACGGCTGGCTTCGAGGAGGGGGCCCAGGATGCGATCCAGGTCATCGCTATCGTGGACTGCGGGAAGACCACGCGCATGATGCCAGCTCTCCACATGCTCGACGGCTTCCCCAGGGGCCAGCCGCGTCAGCGGACCCAGGGATTCGATCTCCAGCATGTCGCCGTTGGCGAAGACCTCGGTGTTGCAGCCGAGGTCCGGATAGGGGACGCCTTCCTGCCAGGGGAAGCGCTTCAGGAGCAGCTCCCCGTGGTTGAGATAGGCGCACCATCCCTGGCGGTTGCTGACCCCGAACTTGAGGGGGGCGGTCCGGGCGGGATCCTGCCGCAGGAGGAGATGGCGGTCCAGAAAGGTCCAGCGGGGATCGCTTAGGCGGGCATAGGACCAGAGAGCCATGGAACGAGCCGGCAGGTACGAGGG
>CAYZND010000306.1:3098-4594 GCA_964479495.1 uncultured Mesoterricola sp. | reverse complement strand
CTGGAGCTCTGCGGGGAGCCCATCCGGGTCACCAGCGTGGATCCCGGCATGGTGGAAACGGAGTTCGCCCTGGTGCGCTTCCAGGACGCGGAGAAGGCGAAGAGCGTCTACAAGGGCATGACGCCCCTCACGGCCGCGGACATCGCCGAGTGCATTCGCTGGACCCTGGAGCTGCCCGACCACGTGAACATCGACGAGATGATCGTCAAGCCCCGGGACCAGGCCAGCCACACCGGGGCCAAGGTGCACCGTCAGGCCTGAGGCGTCCGTGCCTTCCTGAGCATCCGGTAGGCCAGTGGCACGGCCGCCAGGGCCATGAGGGCCGAGAGGCCCCAGCCCATGCGGAACCCCGTGACGCCGTAGCGGCCATCGGCCCAGCCGATGAAGCCGCCGATGGCGAAGGTGCCCAGGCCGATGCCCATGTCGAAGGAAAAGAGCGTGGCGCCGAAAGCGGCGCCGCGCCGCTCGGGATGGACGACATCCAGGACGTACGTGCTGATCAGGGTGTGCACCATGCCGTAGCCCGCTCCATAGATCAGCGCGGAGACGATGTGCCGGGGAAGATCGGAGGGTGCGAGGGCCAGGAGGACCAGACCGACAAAGGCGAGCCAGAGCATGCGGGGCAGCTTCCGGACCGGCTCCGGACCGAGGCCACGGAAGGACAGCACGAGCCGGATGGCCACCATCCCGATGCCCATGAAGAACAGGAAGGCCCCGGGCATGGCGAGCTGCAGCTTCAGGGCTTCCTGGGCCGTGTAGGAA
Organism: uncultured Mesoterricola sp.; assembly: GCA_964479495.1. Classification (GTDB taxonomy): domain Bacteria; phylum Acidobacteriota; class Holophagae; order Holophagales; family Holophagaceae; genus UBA1801. The sequence continues at coordinate 3,832 of CAYZND010000306.1, read as the reverse complement.
CCGAGGACGCCGTAGCCCAGGGCGGTGGCCATGAGGACCGCGCACGGGGCGAGCACGACCGTTTCGGGCAATCCGAAGGGAGATCTGCGGCTCTCCTTCCGATGGTCATGGGGAAGGGAGAACGAGACGAGGGCCAGGACCAGGAAGATGGCGCCCAGGGTCCATGTCTCGAGGGAGAACCCCCAGCGGCGGAAGACCACCAGCCCGAGCCAGGAGCCCAGGGCCGCCCCGAAGGGGCTGGCGAGCCCGTAGAGCGTGAGCCCATCCGCCCGCCGGTCCTCCGGCAGGACGCCTCCCAGGGTGGCCATGGTGGCCGTGAGCAGTCCGGACCAGACGATGCCGTGGGGCAGGGCCAACACGCAGAGCCACCACCAGGGACCGCTGATCAACCCATAGGAGATGAGGAAGCCGGCAAACAGCAGGCTCGTGACCACGATCATGCGCCGCTGCCCGACCGCATCCCCCAGGGGGCCGGTGAAGAGGGCGCCGAAGGCCGAACCGGCCGTGAACACGGCCATGAAGCGCCCGGACTGGCCCACCGTGGCGCCCAGTTCGATGAGGCGCAGCGGCACCGTCGGGAAGAGCTGGAAGGCCGCGAAGAAGGTCAGGAAGGTGATGCAGAAGAGAAGTGCGAAATGGCCTGTGACCAGGCGCGAGCGGACAGCGGTCATGGTTCCAGGATGACACGGCCCGGAGTCTGTCTCTTATACACATCTCCGAGCCCACGAGACCGT
>CAYZND010000306.1:0-3088 GCA_964479495.1 uncultured Mesoterricola sp. | reverse complement strand
GAGTTTCCCCCTCCGATGGCAGGGGCCGCATGACGCGCCCTGCCAGGAACAGGCAGCCGGCCAAGGCCAATCCGCCCAGGGCCCAGCCCCACCGATAGCCCGTCGCCAGCCCCCAGTCGCGGCCGATCCACTCCATGGCATTGCCCAGCAGGAAGGCCCCCGCGGCCTGTCCAGCGTCGTAGGCGAAGTAGAGGGCGCCGACTGCGGCCCCGCGCCGGTCCGGCTTCGAGCGGTCGATGATCACCATGAAGATGAGGGTGTGGGTCATGGCGTAGCCGGCCCCGTAGATGGCCCCTCCCAAGGCATGCCGCAGGGTTACTCCAGGCAGCAAGGCCAGCAGGGCCATGCCCGCCACGGACATCCAGAGCATGAGGTTCAGGAGCCGGATGGGGCGCCGCCCCATGCCCGTGAACCCCAGGAGGCCCCGTAGGCCGACCATGCCCAGGGCCAGCGAGGTGAGAAGTGCCGAGGTCCAGGAGGCGTGCAGGAACTTGGCCTCCTGGGCGGAGTAGGGGGGCATGGGGCCGAAGCTCACCCCCACCAGGAAGAGGATGATCACAGGCAGGAGGACGACCTTCTCGGGGAGCTGGAAGGCGGCATCCCGCCGCAGCTGTTCAGGGGTTTCCCGGGGGAGATACTTCACGAGCAGGTGCAGCAGCAGGAAGGCGGCCCCCAGCGCCAGCATCTGCCAGCGGAAGCCCAGGAGGCCCAGGAGCAGCAGGCCCACGATGGGCCCCGCGGCCACGCCGGAGGGACTCGACAGCCCGAAGAAGGACATGCCCTCTGCCCGGTGTTCCGGGGCCAGCATGGAGCCCGCCTTGGCCACGGAGGCCGTGCGCAGCCCGGACCAGATGAGGCCGTGGACCGGCGCCAGTACGTAGAAGAGCCAGCGGTGGGTGGGGTTGTCGATGAAGGCATACGCCACGAAGAAGGCCACCATCAGGAAGGAGGCGATCCTCAGGACCCGACGCTGCCCCAGGCGGTCGCCCAGGGGGCCCGTGAAGAGCGACCCGATGGCCGACCCCAGCGTGAAGGCGGCCATGAAGCGGCCGGATTCCGCCAGGTTGGCACCCAAGGTGCGCAGGTGCAGCGGTACCACCGGGAAGAGCTGATAGCCCACGGCAAAGACGAGGAAGTAGAACAGGCACAGCAGCTGGAATGCCGGTGTGAAGACCTTCGGGGAATCCGGATCCGCCATGGGGGCTCGGAGTGTCTACGGCTTGTTTCGCCAGAGGTCCAGGGCGAACACGAAGACCATCAGGCTGATCAGGAAGAAGAAGCCGCCCGTGAGGATCCGCTCCTTCAGTCGGACAGTCAGATCCTTTCCCCGGAGCTTCTCGAAGGTCAGCATGGCCATATGGCCCCCATCCAGCACGGGGATGGGGAGGGCGTTAAGCACGGCTAGGTTCAGGGAGATGAAGGCTATGAACATAAAGAAATTCATCCAGCCGGACTTTGCCGCATTGCTGCCGCCCTTGACGATGGCGATGGGGCCGCCGATCTGGCTGAGGCTGGCTTGGCCACTGACAAGCCGACCGAAGCCTTGGAGGACCTGCCATGTCAGGCGGCCGGTCTCCTGCGCGCCGACCAGGGGACCCCGCCAAAAGTCGTTCAGTTGCAAGGGGCGTCGCCCATAAGTCACTTCCGTAGGGCTGAAGACGATGCCCAGCTTGCCCTTGCCGCCCATGTCCACCGGTGTCAAATGCAGGACCTGCTCCTTCCCGTCCTTCTCGACGGTTACGGCGATGGACTTGCCCATCTGGGACTGAATGAACGCCACCGCATCATCGCTTGTAGCTCCGGGGAAGGAGAGGTGTCCGAACTTGCGGATCAAATCCCCCGGCTGGAGTTTCGCCTGAGCTGCGGGCATGCCGGGTTCCACCTGCAGGACCACCAGGGGCGAGGGCTTGGCCACGGCGGAGGTGATGCGGGACTGGTCGATGCCCACGGCGGTGAGCAGCACATAGGCCGTCAGCAGGTTGGCCAGGATGCCGCCCGAGTAGAAGAGCATCCGGCGGTGGTAGGGCTGCTGCAGAAAGCCGTGGGGGTCGTTGGCCTCAGGTTCCTCCGGGTTGTAACCGGCCAGCTTCACGTAGCCGCCCAGGGGCAAGGCAGCGAGGCGGACATCGGTCTCCCGCCACTTGAAGCCCACCAGCCGGGGTCCGAAGCCCAGGGAGAAGACTTCCACGGGAAGGCCCATCCGCTTGGCGAAGAGGAAGTGCCCCAGCTCGTGCACGAAGATGAGCACTCCGAGCATCAGAATGGTGATCAGGAGCCCTGACTTCTCCAGCAGGGACGCGGCTATGAAGGCCACGGCCGGGGTGTAGGTCAGCATGCGCATGCGGTTCATGAACGTCCTTGGGGGAGGGCCGAGGCGGCCGGTGCTTCTTGGATGCCGGGCCTGGGGCCGCGACGGCTCCTTGATTATCACCGGAAATGGATCGGATCCCCTCGCCGTTCAGTCCGCGTGCCGGTCCAGCCACTCCCGGGCGCGGGTCCGGGCCCGGTGGTCGCAGGCCATGACCTGGGGCAGATCCTGGACAGGTTCGGAGGGCAGGGCCGAGAGGGTCTCTCCCACGCAGGCGGGGATGCCGCCGAAGGGGATCCGGCCCGCCAGGAAGGCAGCCACGGCTTCCTCGTTGGCGGCGTTCAGGATGGCCGGGGCGGTGCCTCCCTCCCGTAGGGCCTGGTAGGCCAGGCCCAGGCATGGGAAGCGCTCCAGGTCGGGGGGACCGAAGGTCCAGGCCCGCAAGGCGGTCCAGTCGTAGGCCGGTACGGGTCCGTCCAGGCGTTCGGGGTAGAGCAGGGCGTACTGGATGGGCAGCTTCATGTCGTTGGCGCAGACCTGGAGCTGGTAGGTGCCGTCGTGGAACCCCGCCATGGCGTGGACCTGGCTCTGGGGGTGGATGGTCACCTGGATCTGGTCCGGGTGCAGGCCGAAGAGCACGGCGGCCTCGATGACTTCCAGCCCCTTGTTCATGAGGGAGGCGGAGTCGATGGTGATCTTGGGACCCATCTTCCAGGTGGGATGGTTCAGGGCCCTGTCTCTTATACACATCTGACGCTGCCGACGAATAGAGAGGTGTAG
>CAYZND010000305.1:0-4603 GCA_964479495.1 uncultured Mesoterricola sp. | reverse complement strand
GGCCCTGCCCGTGCAGGCCATGGCAGGAAACGTGATGGCGCCGCCCCCTGCGGCCCCCGCGGCCGAGGAGGCGATGGAACCCACGGCCAGCGTCATCGAGGAAGCCTCCGGCCTGGCCGCCACCTTCCTGGTGGATGGACTCAAGGATGTGCCTTCCGACAACGAGCCCCACCGCTTCAAGGTGCAGAACCGGGAACTGGAGCCTTCGCTCACCCTCTTTGCAACCCCCCGCCTGGATCCCACGGCCTTCCTGCTGGCGCGGTTCACGGCCCCCGGCGGGCTGCCGCTCTTCCCGGGGTCGCCGGTGGTGCGCTTCGCCGGTAATCAGCGGCTGGGCGAGGCTCCGCTGGCCGTCCCCGGTGCGGGTCAGCCCTTCTCCCTTGGCTTTGGTCCGTACAAGGCTGTGCGCGTGGCCTTCCGTCGCGTGGACTTCAAGCTCGAGCAGGCCGGAACCTTCGGCAAGGAGCGCCAGTGGTCGGTGAAGGAGCGCATGGAAGTCGACAACGATGGCGATGAGAGCCTGGACATCGAGGTCCAGGACCGCATCCTCAAGGCGGCCAACGACCAGGTGAAGATCACCCTCCAGCCTGAGTTCACGCCGGGCTGGACGGAGCCCCTCCCGGGTGTGCGCAGCTGGAAGCTGAAGCTGGGCCCCAAGGAGCAGAAGCGGCTGGAGCTGCCCTTGACGGTGCGTGCCCCCAAGGAAGGGATCGTCACGGGACTCGAAGGGCTGGAATACTGATGGCTGCATGACCCAGCCCCGCCACTGGAACCGATTCCTTGCCCGCCTGCGACGGTTGCCCCTGCGCCTGCGCAGGGTGCTGTCCGGCGGGACGGAAGGGTTGCATCCCAGCAAGATCAAAGGCTCCGGCCTGACTTTCGTGGAGAACCGGCCCTACGTGCCCGGCGACGACCCCAGGGCCATCAACTGGCCCCTGACGGCGCGGGTGGGTGAGCCCATCATCAAGCGCTTCGAGTCCAGTCGCGAGCTGATCCTGTGGTTGGTGGTGGATCCGTCCCCCTCCATGTTCCTTGGGGATCCCGTGAGCCCGCTCCGCTGGGCCCTGGAGATCAGCGGGGCCGCCATGGCCACCATGAACGCCGGCAAGGACCGCCTGGGCCTGCTCATGCCCGGGGACGATCGAACCCCCTCCCTTCGCATTGCGCCCAAGCGCGGGCGCGTGGCCGGCCTGCACCTGCTGGAGACCTTGGTGGAGCGGGGTCCGGCCATCCCGACCCCGGCAAGCTGGCAACAGGCTCTTGGCCACTGGGGGCAGCACGGGAAGGGCCACCGCATCTGGATCCTCAGCAACGGTGCCGGACTCCAGGGCTTGGCCCCCCTCCTCAAGCCGCTGGCGACGCGCCACCGGGTGGTCTGGTTCCGTCCTGAGAATCCACACCTGAAACACGCCCCCAACTGGCCCGATCCAGGCTTCTCGGCGGCCGTGGAGCGCCAGGTCTGGGACATCCACGACGACCCGGTCCTCAAGCTCGGGGCCTGGCTGAAGAGTGGTGGCGCATGAATTTGCGGATCATGCATCTCGGCCGGGGATGGCTCTTGGCGTGCACATCCATCGGGCTCCAGGCCGCGCCCGTCTGGACCGTACCGCCGGAACTGCCCTTCGGCGAGCTGTCCGTGCTGGAGATCCGTGAAGCCGATCCCGCGCAGCCGCCCCTGCCCCGGCCCGGCGACGACAAGCTGGGACCCCTCGACCTGCGGAGCGTGGAACCCACACCGGACGGCCGCGGCTGGAAGCTCACGGTGCAGCCCATGCTCCCGGGGATGATCCTGGTGCCCCCCGTCAACTTCGGCGACGGACGGCAGTCGCCGGAGCTCCGGGTGCCCGTGCCGCGCACTGCCCCGTATCGGGGCCTCTGGATGGGGGTGGGCGGCGGCCAGGGCGACGTGATCCCCTACATCCCCTTCCCCTGGGCGTGGGCCAGCCTGCTGCTCCTGCCGCTGCTCACGCTCGGAGCCTGGATCTGGAAGCGGTGGCGGCGAGGAGCCCCAGGCCGGGCCCGACACCATGCGCGCAGCGTCTTCTCCCACCACTGGCCTCCCAAGGCCAGCGACCGGGAGACCCTCGACACAGCACACACCCTGGGCCGGGATCTCCTGGCCGCACACTTCGGGGAGGAGGCCCGCAGCTGGGGTCTCCGTGAGTTCCGGAACCGGAACCTGGATGCGTGGGCCACCTGGTCCCAGAGCCTGGACGCGGCGCGGTTCGCGCGCAAGGAGCCTCCGTTCCCGCCCCTGGCCGATCTCCTGAAGCTCCTGGAGCACCGGCCATGATCGATCTCCGGTACCCCTACCTGCTGCTCCTGCTGTTGCCGGCGTTCTGGGTGACCTGGCGTGCCCCCTATCGCTGGGGCATTCCCCACGAGCGCCCCACTGGACGCTTCGCCCGGATCATGGCCCACGCGGTGCCCGCGCTGCTGTCCGCCCTGCTGGTCCTCGCCGCTTCAGGCCCCGAATGGCGCGAGACGGTCTGGGGCCGTGCACCCGTGGTGGACTTCGCCGTGGTGCTCGACGGCTCCAGCTCCATGAAGGCCATGGACGACGGCCGGGAGGACCGCTGGAGTGCAGCCCGCCGCCTGTTGAAGTCCTTCATCGCCGGCCGTCCCGACGACCGCTTCGCCCTGGTGCTCTTCAGCGGCCACCCCGTGACCCTCAGCCCCCTGACGGCCGACCACGTGCGGCTCTACACCATGCTCGACCGCCTCGATTTGAGCAGCCGCGACGACGGCACCGCCATCGGCTCGGCCCTGATGACCGCCGTGCGGCGGCTCTCCGACAGCCCCGCGCGCTCCCGGGTGGTGCTGCTGCTCACGGACGGCGCCCAGAACCGGGGCCGGGTATCGGCCCTGGAAGCCGCGGAGGAAGCCAAGGCCCAGGGCATCCGCATCCACACGGTGGCCATGGGCGGCACCGGGGAGAGCCTCTATCCCATCGAAGGCGGCGGCTTCGCCAAGCTGAAGGTGGACACGGATCCGGCCACCCTCAAGCTGGTGGCCCAAGCCACCGGTGGCGAAGCCCTGGCCGCCAGCGACCCGCAGGGCCTGGCCCGGAGCCTCCTGGCCGTGGATCAGCTGGAGGCCACCGCCCTCCCCGTGGATCCTCCGTCCGAGGGGAAGCCCCTGGCCCAGTGGTTCCTGATGGCCGCCATCCTCTTTGCCCTTCCACTGGCCTTCGACCTTGCCCGCAAGCGGGGCAAGGCCCGTCCTGCCTGGCTGGAGAACCCATGAAGAACACGTCCGCCCTCATGCCCCTTGATCTCCTCAACCGGGCCAGCGCCCTCCTGGTGGCCCGGGAGGTGCGCCGGCCGCCCGAGACGCTCGCCGGTCTCGCCCAGCACCTCCTGAGGTGGTGGACGGTCCTGAAGGGTGCGCCTGCCTTCGAGCCGGCCTCCCTGAAGCCCATTGCCCGGGAATTCCGGGAGATGGGCTTCGACTGCCAGCCAGGGAAGCCTCCCCGCTGGACCCCCAAGCAGCGGGCCCAGGTGGAGGCCCTGTTCGGCGAGCTGGCTTTGCTGGTATCCGCCAGTCCCGATCTGTCCCTGCCGGAGCTTCGGCTTGACCTGAAGGCCAAGGACCGTCACCGGCTGGTCCAGGACATCTGGATGCACCTGGACTATCATGTCTCCGCCCTGACCCTGGGCCTGTTGGGGTCCCGGATCCTGGCGGTGCGCCCCGAGGATCCCCGCTTCGACGGCCAGGCGGCCCTGCGCGAGCGGATCGTCCAGATCGTGGGCACCCTCGTGGCCTTCGCCCTGTACCTGGCTGGCGAGCACGGCAAGGACATGCCCATGGGCCAGGCCGCCACCACCGTATCGGCCCTGCTGGACGGCCTGGCGGCCGCCATCGACGAAGGCTTCCGGATGGGAGATGCCCGCGGCGCGTGGCTGGCCCGTTGCGGCGGCTGGGAGCGTCCGGCCTATCCCTGCCCCATGGCGGACTTTGGCACCGTGGTCCGGACCCTCCCCCCCGAGATCCAGCCGGAATGATCCCCACCTTCGCCTACCCCAAGGTCCTGATCCCGGCCGGGGTCCTGGTCCTGCTTGCCCTGGCCCTGGGCGCGTGGGCCCAGGTCAGGCCGGGCCAGGGCGTTCGGGTGGTGGGCCAGCGTCCCGCCCTGCAGGGACTGGGCATGGCCCTCGTCCTGGCGGGGCTGGGTCTCGGCTTGGCGGAGCCGCACTGGGGACTCCCGGAGGTGCCGCGCCTGACCGTGCACGTGGTGCTCGACGCCAGCCGCTCCATGCTGGTGCCCGACAGTGGAGGGCAGACCCGCTGGGCCGCCGCCAGCGCGGTGCTTGAGCGGCTGTGGTCCCAGCCAGACAGCGACGTGCAGTACAGCCTCGATCTCCTGACGGGCGACACGATCCCGCTGATGCCGCCGGGGCAGGATGGCGCCCTCCTTCAGGACGCCCTCAAGGCCATCCAGCCCGGCGAGATCGGTTCCCCGGGCACCAGCCTGGGCCGCGGCATTCCCCAGATCGCCTCGTCCGTGGACAAGAAGGCCCCCGCCGTGATCCTGCTGGTGAGCGACGGCGAGGAGACCTGGGAGAAGGGGCAGACCTACTACCGATAAAAAGCCTAGCGAGGA